>JBAUMA010000673.1:0-5499 GCA_049578485.1 Specibacter sp. | reverse complement strand
TCCCAGAAGCACAACAACCCCCCCACCCCCGAGGCCCTCCTGTCCGTAAAAAACCTGTCCAAGAACTACGGGAAGTTTGAGATCCTGGGCGACATCACCGTCGACGTCCGGGCGGGGGAGTTCATGTGCATTGTGGGCCCGTCCGGCGCCGGCAAGACTACCTTGCTTCAATGTCTTTCCGGGTTGCTGGCCCCGACTGCCGGAACCGTCTCCCTGCGCGGCGTGGAGGTCACCGAACCCCCCGCCGAGATGGCGATTGTGTTCCAGGACTACTCGCGTTCACTCATGCCCTGGCTGACCATTCTTGACAATGTGGTGCTGCCCTTGCGCTCAGCCAAGATGTCCAAGGTTGAGATGAAGAACAAGGCGACGGCGGCACTGGAAGAGGTAGGACTCAAGGGTCATCTTCACAAGTATCCTTGGCAGCTTTCCGGCGGCATGCAGCAGAGGGTGGCCATTGCCAGGGCCCTTGCCTTCAAACCAGCCATCGTGCTGATGGATGAGCCCTTCGCCTCCGTGGACGCCCAGACACGATCCGACCTTGAGGATTTGACGCTGAGGGTGAAGGAACACCTGGGTATCACGATTGTCTTGGTCACCCATGACATTGACGAGGCGGTCTATTTGTCGGACCGGGTGCTGGTGCTGGGCGGACGGCCAACCCAGGTGGTCGACTTGATCGAAACCGGTCTGGGCGGACATCGGGACCAAATCTCCACGAAGTCGACGCCCGAGTTCGCGAAACTGCGGGCGAGGGTATACCGGGAAATTCGAAGCCAAGCCGCACCTGGCCAGCCGTGAGGCGGCCAGCTGGCCCGAAGACCGAGTGCGAGCCGGGAAGGCACGTCCATGCTCAATGAAGCAACCATCGCCTCGCTGGCGGAGGAACTGTTCGAGGCGGGCAAGACGCGGATACCGATCGAGCGATTGACGGCACGTTACCCGCAGATGACGGTGAAAGATTCCTACCGGGTTCAAAAACTTTGGCAGCAGCGCGGCGAAGCTGCCGGGCGCAAGGTTTCCGGCCGCAAGATTGGTCTGACCTCGCGTGCCATGCAGCTTGCCAGCGGCATTACGGAACCCGATTACGGGGTGATCTTTGCGGACATGGTGCTGCCCAGCGGTTGTTCCCTCTCGTGGGACCAATACACCAATCCTCGAGTTGAGGTGGAACTGGCGTTCGTTCTCAAACACGACATTGCCGGACCGGGTGCGACGGTCTTGGACGTCATGGACGCCACTGCCTACGTGGTGCCGGCCCTGGAAATTCTCGACTCACGCATTGAACTGCCGGGCCGCACCATCGTGGACACCATTTCGGACAATGCTGCGATGGGCGTCATGGTGTTGGGCGGAACTCCTGCCAGGGTGCAGGACGTCGACTTGCCGTGGATTTCGGCGGTCCTGTACAAGAACCAGGTGGTTGAGGAAACAGGGGTCGCCGCTGGCGTCCTGGGTCATCCGATGGCAGGTGTCTACTGGTTGGCCAACAAGATTGCCGCTCACGGTGACATCCTGGAGGCGGGTCAGATCATCCTGGCTGGCTCCTTCACCCGCCCGGTTCCCGTTGACCGGGGAGACACGGTTTTCGCTGACTATGGATCGTTGGGAACCATCACATGCAGATTCGAATGACACCGGCTTTCAAGGACCTCTTCGACGCGGCGCAGCGGAGTATTGTGGGCATGTTCCTATGTGCCGGCGACGCCGGAGTGGCAGAAATCTGTGCCGGCGCCGGCCTCGACTACGTGTTGATCGACGGTGAGCATGGTCCGTCGGGACTGGAAACAATCCTTGCCCAGCTGCGCGCAGTGGCAGGATATCCTTGCGTCCCCGTGGTTCGGGTGCCCACCAATGATCCGGTCATCATCAAGCAGGTATTGGATTTGGGAGCCCAGTCGTTGATAGTTCCCATGGTCAACACGGCAGATCAAGCCCGCGACGCCGTGGCGGCGATCCGCTACGCGCCACGTGGCATTAGCGGGGTGGGGGCCTCGCTGGCTCGTTCAGCGCGGTGGAACAGGATTCCTGATTATCTTCAAAACGCTGAAAATGGCCTGACCTTGCTGGTGCAACTCGAAGCCGCCGAAGCAGTGGAAAACGCGGGCGAGATTGCCCGTGTAGACGGGATCGATGGCGTATTCATCGGCCCGGCCGACCTTGCCGCGACCTTGGGTCTCTTGGGCCAACAAGACCATCCCGACGTCGTGGCCGCAGTTTTGCGCTGTATCCGGGAGGTCAAGGAGGCCGGAAAGATTGTTGGGGTCAACGCATTCGTCGAGCAGCAGGCACGTGTTTACCAGGATGCCGGCGCCGACTTCATCAACGTGGGGGCGGATGTGTCACTTCTGGCCCGTGGCTCCGAGGCACTGGCCGCCCAATACATCAAAAATCCGGACGCGACTGCGTTCTTACCGAATCCAAGTTACTAACAATTTCATCGCGCTTGAGGTGAAGCCGTTGCTGTTTTGCAACAGCGCCGGCCCCTTTTGCCGGATAGCGGGAAGATGCCTTTCTCAGCTTAAGGCACAGGCATATTGTCATAACAACCAAGGAACCAGGACCCGAACACGGCCTTGGGAGTATTGGAATTTTAGAAAGAGGCAGGCACATCATGACTGAACGCATCATCGACCAATTGGTTGATCACATCCTTCTCACGCCGTTTGGGGCTTTCGACGAAGACGTTCTCACCGCCGCCAAGATGCGCCTGATCGACGCGCTGGGTTGCGCTGTCTCAGGTTCAGGAGCTGCCGGCAACGACGCCCTCCTGTCTGTCGTCCGTGCACTGGGCGGAACTCCCCAGGCTTCGGTGGTGGGGAGTGGCGAAAAGTTGGCGCTTCCCTATGCGGCCATGATCAATTCCCTGCAGATCAGGTCCTTCGATTTTGAGGTCTGCGGGCCGGAACCCGAAGGCGTCAATGCCGGAAAAATGGTCGGCCACGTGGCCAGCACCACCGAGGCCGTGGCTTTGAATGTTGGCGAGTTCCTGCATTCCACCGGCGAAGAGGTCCTAGCGGCCGTCATTCTCGGCGGCGATGTCGCAGCACGGGTCTCCGTTGCTAACACGTTCAACTTTGACGCTGACTTCGAAGTCTGCGGTACCTCCAATGCCTTCGGCGCGGTCGCCGTGGCGGGCCGGTTGATGGGCTTGGACCGTGACCAACTGCGCAACGCCTTTGGGATCCTGCTCAATCTCATGGCCGGCTCCTACCAGGGCATTTGGGATGGCGTTCCGTCTTTCAAATTGCCCGGTGCCATGGCCGCCTTCAACGGCATCCTCAGCTGCCAGCTGTCAGTGGCCGGTTTTGATGGTGTCCGTGATGCCTTGGAGAGCCGATTGGGCTACTTCAGCCTATATACCAAGGACCCGCATCCGGAGGACATGATCGCTGATCTGGGCAGCACCTTCTACGTGCGCGGCCAGCACAAGCTGCACCCCTCTTGCTACGGGAACCACAATCCGATCGATTGTGCTTTGGAGGTGCGCCAGGAGCACAAGTTCGACGGCGACGACGTCGAACGTGTCTACCTTGACGTGCTGCCTAAACGCATCGATCACTTCCTGAACCAGGTACCCATGGCTGATGATCTGCAGCCGAAGTTCCTCTTTAGCATCCCCTATGGCGTGGCCAATGCGTTGTACCGCGGCCGTCCTGAGCTGGAGCACTACTCCGAGCCGGCCATTCGCGATCCGAAGGTGCTTGATCTGGCCTCCCGGGTCACGTTGCGCCCCAACCTGCCTTCGGGGAAGACACATGCCATCCGTTTGAACATTCTCCTTAAAGACGGGCGTGAGCTCGAGTTCTTCCGCGAGACCCCGATCGGCTGGTTGGAGGATCCGGTGGGCTTTGACGACGTCGTCGACAAGTACTGGCGCAACATCAAGTTCAAGGGCACGCTGCCGCAAGAGCAGGGCGAACGTGCATTGGACCTTATCCGCAAGCTCGAAGACGTCACGGACGTGGCCGATCTTGCCAAAGAACTTTCACTTCGCTGAAGTGATCAGCTGGCGCCCGCAGGCCAGATACGAACAAATGCATTTACCTGTTGAATAGTAAAGGAATCGACATGACCGTAACCACCAGCAGTGACGCCAAGGTACTGACCGAATTCAACCCCCGCCTGGCCCATCTCGGAATCTTCTGCAAGGACCTCGACGCCATGGTCGAGTTCTACTGCCGTGAATTCGGCATGATCGTCAGCGACTCCGGACTCGGCAAGTCCGGGAAGGCGGCCACCAAGCGCCGCGGGGCCTTCCTGACCGGGGACCCCAGCGAGCACCACCAGCTGGCCTTGATCGAGGGACGTGCCCCCGAGACACCCCCCACCACGGCCCAGATCTCCTTTCTGGTGCCCAACCTCACCGAATTGCGCGCATTCTGGCGCCATGTTGTCGACACGGGCATCCCCGTGCAGGTGGTCAAGAACCATGGGACCGCCTGGAGCATCTACATCGACGACCCTGACGGCAACATGATCGAGGTTTACACACACTCGGACTGGTACACGCAGCAGCCCTTGGGCGAGCCACTGAACCTGGAGGACAGCGAAGAGGACATCCTTCGCCAGACGTTGGCTTTGGTTGAGTCTGATCCCGAGGCGCGCCCCCGCACCGAGTGGATGGCGGAGCAGGCGGCCAAGATCAAGGCTGCCCGAGTCGCCCTGGCCTCTTGAGCTCCGTCGCCGGAGACCATCGAAGCATCTGGACTTACCTGGTCCGCACGCCGCACGCCCTCCACTTTGTGGATGCCGGTGGCGTGCGGACCAGGTATCTGGAAGCCGGTGATCCTGCCAACCCTGCCCTAATCCTGCTCCACGGCACTGCCGGAAGCCTCGAAAACTTCTGCGCCAACTACGAGGCCCTGTCCCAGAAATACCACGTCCTGGGCCTGGATATGCTTGGCTGCGGATACACCGACAAACCTGATTTCGACTACCGCATTTCCGACTACGCGGGGCACGTGCGTGACTTCATGGACGCTTTGGGACTGGACACTGCCGCGCTGATAGGGGTCTCGCTTGGCTCCTGGGTGGCGGCACGGCTGGCCAAGGATTCTCCGGAGCGGATCGCCTCGCTCATTGCCTTGGCCCCGGCCGGGATTGTGGTGGATGCCGAGGAGGAGGCCGCTTTTGCAGAGGATGTTCGCAAGCGGCGCAGTTCGGCCTCTGCCGATCCGACGTGGGAGACTGTTACCTCGGCGATGGGCCGGCTCATGCTCAATCAAGATGATTTGATTGACGACCTGGTTGCCGTCCGGCTGGCCGTGTACCGGCAGGAATCAATGAAGGTCGCCATGGGGCACCTGATGGCTTTCACTCGCGGCAAGGAACAACTCGGCAAGGATGAGTGGGCACAGCTCGAACCACCCTTGCTGGTGGTCGCTTCCGTGGACGCTCCCAACATGTTCCTGGACAACGCGTACGAGATCGCCAAGGTAGTTCCCTCGGCCGAACTGCGTGAAATGCGTGGCTGCGACCATTGGCCACAGTTCGAGC
>JBAUMA010000672.1:0-3672 GCA_049578485.1 Specibacter sp. | reverse complement strand
GTCGAGTGTCGATGAGGATGGTGCGGAAAGCCAAAGCTGTGTCCCTGGTGGTCGGTGGGGGTCTGACGGCTGCCGGTTGTCTGGGATTGGGGTTGGCCGCGCTCCTGGCGGGCCGCGAGGAGGATGGGAGAAACGTTTGGTTTGCGCTTCTGCCCGCCGTGGTCGCGCTGATCATCGGCCTGAACATACTGACGTATGACCGCCGGTCAAAGCCCTCGGTGCTGATGCGAATGCAGATGGCGGATGTCCTGCCTGGACTTCTGCCCGTGACAGTATTCGCGTCCATCATGCTTTCGATGCCCCGGCTGGCGGATCCTGCCCGTCCGTACCTGTGGGTGGCCCTCCTGCTGGTGGGATCGCTTGCCATCTCGGTGGTGCCGGCGGAGCGGGCGGTACGCCCGGAGATCCCGAAATTGCGCCCCGGACAATACCTGGATTGGCTTAGACGGCAGAATTTCGGGGCCGGTACTTTGCTTTTCTCGATCGCGGTCACAGCCATGTACTTCACCAATCCGGGGCGGGTTTCCGCTCTTACCCCGCTGGTCGTTGTGCTGGCCACCGCCCAAGCGGCCGTGAGTGTGTGGCGCATCATCGAGCACCTGACCTTCGCCAAGTCCGGCGTTCGCCTGTCGGGGCTGCAGATCAGCTGGTTGAGGGCCATCCATGTCCAGCAAGGGCATGAGGCGGCCGTGCTGGAGTTGCGCACAATGTGTCCAAAGATCGGCCCGGCGGACGCAGACTCCGTTATCGAAAACCTGCACCGGGCCTAGGCGCAAACAACAGGGGTCGGCGCATCGGCTCGACTTTGTCTGAAGAGCACTTAGGCCGTAGTCGCAGGTCGCTCGGCGGCACTCGGCGGTTCCGTAGTTGCCGTCGGCACTTCGGCGGAGGTGGGCTCGAGGGTCTCCCGCCCCGTCCATACTTTGATGATTGACCAGCCGACGGCGGTGAGCGGCACTGCGAGCAGGGCGCCGACCAGTCCCGCCAGCGTAGTTCCTGCGGCGAGGGCGAGGAGGATCGCCAGGCCGTGGATGCGCAGGACCTTGCCCATGAGCAGGGGTTGGAGGATGTGGTGTTCGAGTTGGTTGGCGCCAACGAGGACAATGACCACTATCAGGGCCGGGACCGGGCCGTTGAAGATCAGGGCCATCACGACGGCGAGGGTTCCGGCGGCGGTGGCGCCGATGATCGGGATGAATCCGCCAATGAACACGAACACGGCGAGCGGCAGCGCCAGGGGCACATGCAGGATGGTCAGGGCCAAGCCGATGATGAGGGCGTTGGTCAACGCCACGAGTGCCGTGCCGCGGACGTATCCGCCGAGCACTACGGCGCCGTGATCGGCTGCTATGTGGGCCTTGGTGCGTTGGGCGACGGGGAGGAAGCCGAACAGGAAGTTGCGGATCTTTTCCCCGTCCTTGAGGAAGAAGAACAAGATAACCGCCATCAAGATTGCCCCGACGGCCACTTCGGCGGCGACGCGGAGCCCGGTCAGCGCTTCGTTTCCAAAGGTGGCGCTCAGGATGAATTTTTGTATGGCGTCACGGATGGAATTGATCTGGGCGTCGGTGACGGGGTAGGGGCCCTGGATGAGAAGTCCATGGAGCCGGTCGATGCCGATGTCGGCCTGGGAGACCAGGTCTTTTGACTGGGAGCGGATCAGGAAAACAATGCCGGTGATGACACCTCCGAACACGGCCAGGATCGCCACGAAGGATGTCAGCACTGCCACGGCTCTAGGCCAACGGTGCCGGGCCAGTGAATGGACCATTGGGCCGATCGCCGAGGCAAGGATCAGTGCCAGGAGGATGGGGATGACGACCAGGGGGACCCGTGTGAGCGCCCAGATGACCACCGCGACAACGGTCAGGACCAACAGTGTCTGGGCCGAGCGGATCGCGGACCGGCCCATGGCGTCTGCCCAGATCGCGGGCAGTTCCTGCGTGAATCTTCCGCCACGGGTCTTTGCCTGTGTCGCCGGTGGCAGCGGCTCCGCCGGGCCGTTGCTTTCATTTTGTGCCATGCGCCCAATTCTTGCACTACGCTGGGCCCGATGGCGGCTCAACCCCCGTATATGCGGTCCGTGCTCAACTCGTTCAAACCCACTGCGAATTGGAGGTTCGTCTCATGCTGACGATCGAGAATGCCCAGCTGGTCATTGATATCTTCGATCCCCGAAGCGATCAAAACTATCTTGGCACACGGTACTGCTCCGGCGGCTTCATTTTTCAGGTCACCGACAAGGTGCTTGGACCCCTGCTGTCCGGTCCAACATTTCCCGATTCATACAATGTGTTCGACGGGCAGGGCATCCCCGACTCATTCAACCTCGCACCCCTGCGGGGAGCCAAAGACCCGCTGGCACTTGTGCTCGGTGTCGGCTTGTGCGACCTCGGTGACAATACACTCCGCGAACCGTGCCTGTGGAACATCAATGTCAAGGCCCGGTCCATCGTTTTTACCACCCGGCACGTGTTCCAGGAATGGATAGTCGAACTCGAGCGGACCATCACCTTGGAGGGGCGTACGGTCATCTCCCGTACCGTGGCGCGCAACGCCGGTGCTGACCGATTTCCAATTGTTTGGTTTCCCCATCCGTTCTTTCCACAGTTGCCCGACGGCTCCGATGAACTCATCAAGGTCAACCCGGCGGTCGGCATGCCCGACAACCAGGCGTACGGGCTCTCACCGAACGGATTCATCCATCGCAAAGCTTGGCCCTGGACGGGCGACTACTACCAGGCGCTCAACGTGGCGAAGAGCAGCGAACTGGTGATCATCCAGCGACACCCGACACTGGGCATGGTCACCGCAGGCTGCAATTACGCACCCACCTACTTTCCGATCTGGGGAAATCGGAACACCTTTTCGTGGGAGCCGATGATCGAGCGGACCATGGCTCCCACGCAAGAGGCGGATTGGCAGATCGACTACGACTTCTAACTAGGCGGCCGGCTCCGGCTCGCGGGCCGGTGCGTCGGCGTCGTCGTCAACCGTGGGAATCTCCTTTTCAGCCACCAATGCCTCGTAGTGGACGGACTGCGTGGCCGGCGAGTCGGCCACATTGAACTCCAGGACGGAGCTGCGATGGCGGCGGGCTTCAGCCAAATCGAACAGCCGCCTGGCAGCGACAGCATCCCCTTCTTGTTCCAGGAGTGAGCCGGCGGCCATCAGGGCTTCGGCGGCCACGGCGTTCTCACGGTAATCCAAATAGGCCCTGGCCGCGGGCTCATCGCAGATGTCGATCATCTGCGCACTGACACGATTGGCATCAGCCAAAGAGTATCCATGTCCGAGCTGGTAGACCTCGTGGTAGAGGGAGCCATAGTTTTCTTCACGGAAGTCCATGGACTGATCCAAACGCGTCTTCAATTCAGCCTGTTCGGCCGGCGAGAGGTCATCCACCTCGAGCCCGAGCCGCTGGGCAAACTCGCGCAGATAGGCGGCACTGGCCAACGGCATTCCATCCAGGGGGAGCCGAGCTTCGGAGGGGTTGGGGTGCGTCTGTTGGGCGCTGGAAAAGAGGGCAAGGAATTTTTGGATCAGGGTATGCAAGGTGGTCTCCATCGGTAAAAGCGGCCCTTCAATCTTCCCAGCCTCGATGCGGCGTTCCCTCATGGAGCCCAGTGATTCTCGCCTCAGTGCCACCGGCCGCCCGAAAGGTCGTATGAC
>JBAUMA010000671.1:0-6554 GCA_049578485.1 Specibacter sp. | reverse complement strand
GGGCCCGGCGCGGGTGGCCCAGGGAGTCAAACGCGCCCGACTTGATGAGCGATTCAATGGTTCGCTTGTTGCACACCACGGCGGGAACCTTCATGAGGAAGTCCGAGAAACTTTCAAAGTTCCCCTTCTCCTTCCGGGACTCCACCAGGGCGTTGACCACGTTGGAGCCCACATTGCGGATGGCGCCCATGCCGAAACGAATGTCCGGCCCGACCGGGGTGAAGTTCAGCGCCGACTCGTTCACGTCCGGGGCCAGCACGGTGATGCCCATGTGGCGGCACTCGTTCAGATACAGGGCCGACTTGTCCTTGTCGTCGCCAACAGAGGTCAACAGCGCGGCCATGTACTCGGCCGGGTAGTGCGCCTTCAGGTAGGCCGTCCAGTAACTGACGACGCCGTACGCGGCCGAGTGGGCCTTGTTGAAGGCGTAGTCCGAGAACGGGAGCAGGATTTCCCACAGGGTCTTGACGGCGGCATCGGAGTAGCCGTTGTCCAGCATGCCCTGGTGGAAACCGGCGTACTGCTTGTCCAGCTCCGACTTCTTCTTCTTACCCATGGCGCGGCGCAGGATGTCGGCCCGGCCCAGCGAGTAGCCGGCCAGCTTCTGCGCAATCGACATCACCTGCTCCTGGTACACGATCAACCCGTAGGTGCCGCCCAGAATCTCCGCGAGGGGTTCCTCGAGTTCCGGGTGGATGGGGGTGATCGGCTGGAGGCCGTTCTTGCGCAAGGCGTAGTTCGTGTGGGAATCGGCACCCATGGGGCCGGGCCGGTAGAGGGCCAGCACGGCCGAAATGTCCTCGAAGTTGTCAGGGCGCATGAGCTTGAGCAACCCGCGCATGGGTCCGCCGTCGAGCTGGAAAACGCCCAGGGTGTCGCCGCGGGCCATGAGCTCGTAGGAGCCGGGGTCGTCGAGGGCCAGGCCTTCCAGGTCGAGCTCGAAGTCCCTGTTTGCCTTGATGTTCTCCAGCGCATCCGTGATGATCGTGAGGTTTCGCAACCCCAAAAAGTCCATCTTGATCAGGCCCAGGCCCTCGGCCGTGGGGTAGTCAAACTGGGTGATGACCTGCCCGTCCTGGAAACGGCGCATGATCGGGATGACGTCGATGATCGGGTCCGAGCTCATGATGACGCCGGCGGCGTGCACGCCCCACTGGCGCTTGAGCCCCTCCAGGCCCTTGGCCGTTTCAAAAACCTTGGCGGCCTCCGGATCGCTCAACAGCAGCTGGCGGAAATCCGCGGCCTCGCCGTAACGCTTGGACTTGGGGTCCTCAATGTCATGCAGCGGGATGTCCTTGGCCATGACGGCCGGCGGCAGTGCCTTCGTCAAGGACTCGCCCATGCTGAACGGGTAGCCCAGCACGCGGGAGGAGTCCTTCAGTGCCTGCTTGGACTTGATGCTGCCGTAGGTGACGATCATGGCCACACGCTCGTCGCCGTACTTTTCGGTCACGTACTTGATGACCTCATGGCGGCGACGATCATCGAAGTCCACGTCAAAGTCGGGCATGGAAACACGTTCCGGGTTCAAGAAACGCTCAAAAATCAGGCCGTGGTGGATCGGGTCCAGGTCGGTGATGCGCATGGCGTAGGCCACCATGGACCCCGCACCCGAGCCACGGCCCGGGCCAACCCTGATGCCGTTGTCCTTGGACCAGTTGATGAAGTCGGCAACCACCAGGAAGTATCCGGGGAAACCCATCTTGTTGATGACGCCGAGTTCGTAGTCGGCGCGTTCACGGACGTTGTCGGGGATGCCACCCGGGTACCTGAACTTCAGGCCGGCGTCGACCTCCTTGACCAGCCAGGACGTTTCGTCGTCGCCCGGCGGGCAGGGGAACTTCGGCATGTAGTTGGCGTTCTCGTTGAACGAGACCTCGCACCGCTCGGCGATCAGCAGTGTGTTGTCGCACGCCTCCGGCAGCTCGGAGAACAGTGCCCGCATCTCCGCCGGGGATTTCAGGTAGTAGCCGCTGCCGTTGAACGCGAAACGGGAACCACCGTTGTCGTACGTCGGTTCCAGCAGGGTGGAGCCCGACTGCAGGGCCAGCAGGGCCTCGTGCGACTTGGCATCGTGTTCGTGCGTGTAGTGGAGGTCGTTCGTGGCGACGAGGGGAATCTGCAGTTCCCTGGCCAGCTTCAGCAGGTCCTTCGTGACGCGGCGTTCAATGTCGAGCCCATGGTCCATGAGCTCGCAGAAGTAGTTTTCCTTCCCGAAGATGTCCTGGAATTCGGAGGCAGCCGCCTTGGCCTCGTTGTACTGGCCCAGCCGAAGCTTGGTCTGCACCTCCCCCGAGGGGCACCCCGTGGTGGCAATCAGGCCGGGGTGGTATTCGTTGAGCAGTTCCCGGTCGAGGCGCGGATACTTGCCGAACACCGAATCGAGGGAGGCCAGCGAGGACGCCCGGAACAGGTTGCGCATGCCCTGGTTGTTGTAGCTGAGCAGCGTCATGTGCGTGTAGGAGCCACCGCCGGAGACGTCGTCCTTCTTTTGGCTTTCGTCGGTGCGCCATTTCACACGGGTCTTGTCGGTGCGGGCCGTGCCCGGGGTGACGTAGGCCTCCACGCCGATGATCGGCTTGACGCCGGCGTCGGTGGCCTTTTTCCAAAAGTCATAGGCGCCGAAGAGGTACCCATGGTCAGTGGTGGCCAGCGCGGGCATGCCCAGGCGGTTGGTCTCGTCAAAGAGCTCGGTCAGGCGCGCAGCACCGTCGAGCATGGAGTATTCGGTGTGCGTGTGAAGATGGACAAAACTGTCAGTCGATGAGCTAGCCACCGCACCATTCTACGGTGGTTGTCTGACACCCAAATTCGGTGGCCGCCCATCGAACCCTGTCTCACCTTTGGCGCCCCACAGCCGAACCCCGTCTCACCTTTGGCGCCCTTCCGCCGAACCCCGTATCACCTTTGGCGCCCTTCCGCCGAACCCCGTATCATCTTTGGCCACCAACGGAAGAAACGCCCTCCCAGCTAGTGAGAGAGCGTTTCGCTTCATTGCGTCAAAGGTGAGACGGCGTCGGTGGAAATGAAGCCAAAGGTGAGAGAGCGTCGGCCGAAAACACGCCAAAAGTGAGAGAGCGTCGCTTAGTGGTCGCCGCGGAGGTGGCCCAGCGCGTACTTCAGGTCTTGCGGGTAGGGGCTGGTGACCATGACCTTCTCGCCCGACGCCGGGTGGGTGAACCCGAGCTTGTGGGCGTGCAGCCACTGTCGGGTCAGGCCGAGTTCGGCTGCCAGCGCCGGATCGGCGCCATACGTCAGATCGCCCGCACACGGATGCCGGAGGGCGGAGAAGTGCACGCGGATCTGGTGGGTTCGCCCGGTTTCCAGGTGCACCTCCACCAGGGACGCCTTGCCGAACGCCTCGAGAACTTCATAGTGCGTAATGGACGGCCGGCCGTCCTCGATGACGGCAAAGCGCCAGTCGTGGCCGGGATGGCGGCCGATGGGGGCGTCGATGGTGCCCTCCAGGGGATCGGGCAAGCCCTGGACCACGGCGTGGTAGATCTTGTCCACGGTGCGTTCGCGGAATGCCTGCTTCAGGATCGTGTAGGCGTGCTCCGTCTTGGCCACCACCATGGCGCCGGAGGTGCCCACGTCCAGGCGGTGCACAATACCCGCCCGTTCGGGGGCGCCGGAGGTGGAAATGCGGTAGCCGGCCGCGGCGAGTCCGCCCACCACGGTGGGCCCCACCCATCCGGGCGAGGGGTGCGCGGCCACGCCGACCGGCTTGTCGATGACCACGAACTCGTCGTCGTCCAGGAGGATCTCCAGGCCGTCGACCGGCTCCACCACAATGGCCATGTTGTCCCGGCGTTCGGGAATGGTCACCTGGATGCTCGCACCGGGCTTGAACTTCTCGGACTTGCCGACGGCTGCACCGTTTTGGAGCACATTGCCTTCACTGCACAGCAGCGCGGCGGCGGAACGCGAAATGCCCAGCAAGCCGGCCAGTGCGGCATCTACCCGCAAGCCGGCAACGTCTTCGGGGACGGTGAATGTCTCAGTCATGCTGGCCTGCTTCAGATTCAGTTTCGCCGGCGGGTTCGCCGCCGTCAATGGTGGCGGGCACGGCTTTCCGCCCGCCCAGGGGAATGCCAACCAGGGTCAGGATGCAGATGGTGATGACACCGCCCACCACGCCCATGTCGGCCATGTTGAAGATGGCAAAATTCGGGAAGGAGATGAAGTCCACCACGTGGCCCATGGCGAAGGACGGCGGTCGGAACAGCCTGTCCGTCAGGTTTCCCAAGGCTCCGCCCAGCAGCAGCCCCAGCCCGATCCCCCACCAGATGGAGCCGATGCGCCGGGCCAGCACAATGATGAACACCGACACGGCGGCCATGATCAGCGTAAAGAACCAGGTGTAGTCCTCGCCGATGGAGAACGCGGCGCCGGAGTTGCGGATGTAGTACCACTGCAGGATGCCGGGGATCACGGGTGTTGTCTGGCCCTCCACCATGGTGGAGGTGACCCACAGCTTGGTCAGCTGGTCGCAGACGTACGCCAGGGCCGCGAAGCCGAGCCAGAACAAAAGGATGGTCCGACGCCGGCGGGTGGCGGGTGCTTGTGGCGTCCCGGTTGCGCCGGGGTCCCCGGCAGGAGTGTGGCCGGCGCTTGCTGGGACAGGGTCCTGCTGGGGGTTCTCGCTCATGGTTCTTTCGTTTGTCTGTGGTCCAGTGGCATGCCCCCGGAAGGGACATATCAATCATAGGTGCCGGCACCATCTGCGCGGCCACCAGGGTTGCGCTAGTGGGTGTTAACGGCAGATGCCGGCGGTGCGGGAATTCCCGCGCCGCCGGCATCAGTGTGTCCTTAGGACTCGGAGCTGCCTTCAGAGAAGTCAGGTGCCGCGACGGAGCCGCGAACGTCCAGGTCACGGAGCTGGCCTTCGATGTACGTCTTCAGGCGTGAACGGTAGTCACGCTCGAAGCCGCGCAGCTGCTCAACCTTGCGCTCAAGCACCGAACGCTGCTGCTCCAGGGCGCCGAGCGTCTTACGGCTCTTCTCCTGTGCATCGTTGACCAGCGTGCTGGCCTCGATCTGCGCTTCGGCAATGATCTTGTCACGCTGCTCAACACCTGCGTTGACGTACTCGTCGTGCAGCTTCTGTGCCATGGCGAGAACGCCGGCGGCAGATTCAACACCCGTGATTGCGCCTGTGGCGGCCGGAGCCTTTGCTGCCGGAGCGGCTTCCACCACGGGGGCGGCCTCAACGACGGGCTCTGCAACGACCGGCTTGGGTGCTGCAGCCTGCACGGGCTCCTCAACTACGGGAGCCTTGGCAAGCAGCGGGGTTGCGCTGGTCTCGGAAGCCGAGCCACCTTCAGCAAGCTTCTTGCGCAGCTCGTCGTTTTCCTGATGCAATCGACGCAATTCAACGACGATCTCGTCAAGAAAGTCGTCGACTTCGTCCTGGTCGTAGCCTTCACGGAACTTGGTCGGCTGGAACCGCTTGTTGACAACGTCTTCTGGCGTAAGCGCCATCTAGTCACCTCATTGGTCTTAGTGAGTCGGGAACCGGCGGATGCCTTCCAAACTACGGTACCGAATACAAATCTAGCGATCTGTACTTGGGTTCTATCGCTTTTTACAATATAACTTTTCCGCCTTGAAAACTAACGGCGCGGCGTTAAGTCGCCAAATTCAATGTCACACTCATCCCAATGCCCACGGCAACGAGCAACAAAAGGAAGCCGATGTCAAGGGCCATGGTGCCGATTCGCAGGGGCGGAATCAAGGCACGGAGCCTGCGCAGCGGCGGGTCGGTGAGGCGGTAGATGAAGGACGCGCCCACCAGTGCGACGCCGCGGGGGCGCCAATCGCGGGCAAACACCTGGATCCAGTCGAACACGAGCCTGATCATGAGCGTGAGGAAGTACAGCAGCAGCAGCAGGTAAAGGAGACCAAAAACAATTGACACTTACGTGTTCACATTCCCTAGACGGTGGACGAAACTACAACCCTGATTGATTCAAAATACCAGCAGGGGTTTTCAACGGACACCCTATATAACGCATTGCCCGGACACAAAGTGCCCGGGCAATGCGTTTTGCTGCGTTGGAGCGCGGCCGCTCAGCTTTGGTTGAAGAAGCTGGCCTGGGTGTCGGAGAGCTTCTTGTCGTCCCCGAGCACCTCAATGTAGGAGGGCGAAAGAAGGAAGACCTTGTTGGTGACGCGCTCAATCGATCCGCGCAGCCCAAAGACAAGTCCTGCGGAGAAATCAACCAGGCGCTTGGCGTCGGCCTCACCCATGTCGGTGACATTCATGATGACAGGGATGCCGTCCCGGAAGCTCTCGCCAATGATCTTTGCATCATTGTAGGAGCGGGGGTGGACAGTGGTGATTTGACGCAAACTTGCAGCCTCTTCCCGATTTGATGCGGCACGCTTGATGGGTGTCACCGGTGCACGGTATTCTTCGTCGCCCGCCTTCGGCGCAATGGGTTCGGCCACGGGGGCCGGGGCCGGCGCGGCTTCCCGCTAGAGGTCCACAAGGAAGGCCTCGTTCTTGGGGACCACGGGGGCTTGCTCGTCGTCGAAGTGCTCGTCACCGT
>JBAUMA010000670.1:0-4104 GCA_049578485.1 Specibacter sp. | reverse complement strand
CTCACCGTCACGGTGGGGCTCGGACACGGGGTGTTCGTGGACAAGTTTGGGCTGACAGCCAAGGCCCCGAAGGGGCTGACCCCCATGCGGCTCTTTCCCGACGATGTTCCGGATCCGCAGTGGATGGGCGGGGACCTCCTGCTTCAGGTGTGCGCCAATTCCCAGGATACTGTGCATCACGCGCTGCGGGACCTGACGCGAGCAACGCGTGCCTGGATGCAGCCGCAATGGCAGATCAACGGATTTGTCTCTCCACCGCGCCCAGCGGGGGCGCCAAGGAACCTGTTTGGCTACAAGGATGGAATCGCCAACCCCGCGCAGGGGGACGGACTGGTCTGGATAGGACCGGATTCGGGCCAGCCGGCCTGGGCGGAGGGCGGGACTTTCATCGTGGTGCGCCTGATTCGGATGCTCGTCGAGTTTTGGGATCGGGTTTCCGTCAACGAACAAGACACCATCATCGGGCGGCGTCGAGACACGGGAGCACCCTTGGACGGCACCGTGGAAACGGACAAACCCAACTATGCCAAGGACCCCAACGGTGCAGTCACTCCCCTGAGCTCACATATCCGCCTGGCAAACCCGCGCAGCCAGGAAACGGACAAATCACGTTTCCTGCGCCGCGGCTACAACTACGCACGCGGCGCCTCCCCCAACGGCAACCAAGATGTGGGACTGATATTTGCCTGCTATCAGGCAAATATCCAAAATCAATTTGAAGCCGCACAGGAGAGGCTCACCGGCGAACCCATGACCGACTACGTTCAGGCGTTTGGCGGGCAATACTTCATCGGTCTGCCAGGGGTTGTCGGCAACGGCTTCCTGGGTGCTGGCCTGTTCAGCTGACCGGCATGCGGGATGGCCGTAGGCTTCCCGCAATCGAGTAGCCGAAGTGCAAATCCAAGTACCTGCCAGAATTTACAAGTAGTTCACCACTCTGGTGGCGACACACCGGCATTCCTTAGGATCAGGACCACCAGGGTCCTCCAGGGGACGTCACTCGCGAGGCTTGTCAACGGGACCCGGGTCGGGCAGTCTCGCCCGCAACTATAAGGAAGACTTAACTCGGGGGGTTGGCATGTCTCACCACATCCATGGCTGTTTGGCGCCGTCATCATGACTGACGGGCAAGAATCCGGAAACACCGCACTGCTGTGGGAGAGCGACCTTGCCACCGGCGACAGCCCGTTCCAACCGACGGTTCGCGCCATTCTTGGTGGCACGAACGTTGACTTGCGCAGCTTCGAAGACGCCGTCGAGGAAATAATCTCAGCCGCCGGGAGCCGGCACGGCAATCCGTTGGCCGTGGTATCCGCGAACCTTGATCACGTCCTGCACTTCGGAACGGGCAGCCGCTGGGGCGGGACCCTGGAAACGGCCGCCGCCGTCGACTGGCTCACCCTGCTGGACGGTGCACCGCTGCGAGCCAAGGCCACCGAACTGACGGGGCACTCATGGCCCCGGCTGGCCGGCAGCGACCTGATCCACCCACTGTTGGATGAGGCCGAAGCCAACGGCCTCCGTGTTGGTTTCCTGGGCGGCTCCGCACATACCCACCAAATGCTCAAGCGGCAGTTGCAGGACACCAGGCCCGAGCTGCGGGTATCGGGGTGGTGGTCCCCCAGCAGGATCGAGCTGACCGCCCCGGAATTCTCTGAACGGTTGGCCGGGGAGGTGGCGAAGTCCGGCACCGACATGCTGGTGGTTGGTTTGGGCAAACCCCGGCAGGAACTGTGGATCGCCCAATACGGCGCCATGACCGGAGCCCCGGTGATGCTGGCATTCGGTGCCGTGGTTGATTTCCTGGCCGGCCGGATCAAACGAGCCCCGGAGGCTGTTGCCAACGTCGGCATGGAATGGGCCTGGCGGCTGGCCTTGGAGCCGCGCCGGTTGGCCAACAGGTACCTAGTGCAAGGACCCGAGGCTTATATGCGCATGAACCGGCACAGCAGGCTTGACGAATCCACGGCGGCGCCGGAGCTGGGGCTCCCTTCGCCGGCGTTGGCCCATTCCATCCAGACTGAAGCCACCCGGGAAAACCAGCTGGGATCGCAATCGGGCACTTTTGTCCCCGTCCCGGGCCGGGCAGATGCAACGGTTGTGCTCGTCACCTACAACAACGCCGGTGACATTGACCCGCTGATTGAGTGCCTGCGGGGCGAAGCCGCCACCCAGTCGCTGAAAGTTGTCATCGCCGACAACGGCTCCACCGACGGAACACTCGAAAGAGTCCGCGCCCATGCCGACGTCCTGCTGGTCGAAACCGGCGGCAACCTGGGCTACGCCGGCGGAATCAACGCAGCGCTGCGCAGTGCGGGCGCACACGGGGAGGTGCTGGTGCTCAACCCCGACCTCCGCATCGTGCCCGGCGCCATTGCCACCCTCCGCCGCCGGCTGGCGGATTCGGGCGCCGGAATCGTGGTGCCCAAACTGTTGGACGACGACGGCACCACCTACCCGTCGCTGCGGCGCGAGCCCGGCACCCTCAAGTCCATGGGCGATGCCGTTATGGGTCGGCGGCTGCCGGGCCGTCCCGACTGGCTTTCGGAGATTGACTACAACACCGAAAGCTACCATTTCCCCCACACCGTCGACTGGGCCACGGGTGCGGCCCTGCTGATTTCCGCCGACGCCGTGGCCGAGGTGGGCGAATGGGACGAAAGGTACTTCCTGTATTCGGAGGAGACCGACTACTGCCGCCGGGTGCGCCAAACCGGCCGCACCGTTTGGTTTGAGCCCGCGGCCGTCATGACACACAGCCGGGGCGGTTCCGGCGCGTCCGCCGACCTGGTGGCGCTCATGGCCGTCAACCGTGTCCGGTACGCCGCAGCCCACCACTCCAAGGCGTACGCCGGAGCAGTGCGGACCATTGCGGCCGCCGGCGAATTGGCCCGCATCTACAAGCCGGGAAACCGCAAGGCGTTCCTGGCCCTCACCGGCGTACTTCCCTGGTCCCAGCTGCCCAGCGCCGTTTCGGCCCCACTCCCCACCCAAGGACGCCCGGCCGTGTCAGCGGCCGGTTTCCCGCCGGGTGCCGTGATCATTCCGGCGCACAATGAGGCCGCGGTGATTGCCAGGACGCTCCAACCACTTGCCGCACTGGCAGCATCAGGTGCCATCGATGTCATCGTGGCCTGCAACGGCTGCTCGGATGACACCGCGGCCATTGCCGCACGGTTCCCCGGCGTCGCCGTGCTGGACCTGCCCGAACCATCCAAGACGGGTGCCCTGAACGCGGCCGACGCCATGTGTTCGCGCTGGCCCCGCTTGTACCTGGATGCCGACATTGAGATGACCGCCGGCGCACTCGCCACGGTGTTTGAGCATTTGGCCGTCCCCGGTGCGCTGGCGGCCCGGCCGGCATTCCGCTACGACACCAGTGGCGCGGACCCCATCGTACGGGCCTACTACCGGGCCCGGCTGCGAATCCCGGACATGAGCGAACATCTTTGGGGAGCGGGGGCCTACGGCGTCAGCGCCGAAGGCCACAGGCGCTTTGGCCACTTCCCCGATGCCACCGGGGATGACGCCTACGTGGACTCGCTGTTTGGTCCCCACGAGAAGGCCATCCTGGCGACAACTCCCGTGGTGGTGCGAACCCCCAAATCGGCACGGGAACTACTGAAGACCCTGCAGCGCGTTTACCGCGGAAATCACGATCTTCAACTGGGCCAAAGCCGTGGCTCGGCCCTCGGAAATCTAGCGAGAACGGCCACCAGGCCCCAGGCTTTGGTGGACTCCGGAATCTATGCGTCCATTGCGGTGCTGGGCAAATTGCGGAATGGAAAATCATTGACAACATCCGGTGGTTGGGACCGGGACGAAAGCAGCCGTGGAGCCCTTGATCGCGAAACCAAGTAATCCAAATAGCAATCCAAGTAGCAATCCAAGTAGCGGTTTCCAAAAAATTGCGTAGGCCACCACTCTGGTGGGACTCCGCATGTCAGCTTAGAGTCCAAAGTGTCTTTTCGCGGTTGTAATGATTGCGCACCTTGCAGGCATTGCCCCTGTCCGGAAGGCCGATACGAGGGTCCGGGACAAGGGAATAACAAAGCCTTTTTTGAGCACGAAAAT
This sequence comes from Specibacter sp., assembly GCA_049578485.1. Lineage (GTDB taxonomy): Bacteria > Actinomycetota > Actinomycetes > Actinomycetales > Micrococcaceae > Specibacter. The sequence continues at coordinate 30 of JBAUMA010000670.1, read as the reverse complement.
GCGTTGCCGAAACCGTTCAGTAATTGGGTC
>JBAUMA010000669.1:0-2023 GCA_049578485.1 Specibacter sp. | reverse complement strand
GGCGTCCCAGGGTCCACCGTTGACCCGGACCTGGAACGTCCTCACGTCCAGCGCTCCGCCAGGGAAGGCCCATGAGTATGTCACCGAGGTGTTGCCCTGGGGCCCGTTTCCGCCGCTTAAGGCAGCGGATCCGGGGGCGCCATAGGGTGTAACCGAATTCGAGGGCCCCGACGTGTCGGATGTCTGGGCCGCGCCGCTGTTGGGCGTGGCGTACACGTTGGCGTAGACGGGCGAACCGTTCGGCGCAGACAGCACAACCCCCGAGGCGACCCCGCACGTGGTGCCGGCGGTGGAGAGCGTCACGCAATAGTTGACCTCGTTGGCCGCATAGCCGTTGAGCTGGTTGCCGGAAAGTGCCCCGAAGGTGACCTTCACCTGGCCGCCGGCCCCTCCCGTCCCCACGAGGGTCAAGGTCGGCGCCGCCATGGTGCCGATCTTGCCCAGGGCGCGTTGCGGGGCGGACCTGCCGCCGTACGCGGTGGTGCCCGCCTTGTTGGTGGCCTTGACGCGGTACTGGTACCCCTCGGTGGACGTGCCCACGGAGAAGGTTGCGGAAGTGCCCGTCACCACCTGGGTTATGGCGGGCTGTCCGCCGCCGGACCGCTCCACCTGGTACTTGATGATCGCGGCGCCATTGATGAAGGGCTCGGACCAGCTGACGCTGACCTGGCTGTTGGAACCCACGGCGGGCTGCGTTTGCACGGTGGGCACGGCGGGAACGGCGGGCACGCCGGCAGGCACCACGGATTCCGAATAGGTGCTCCACGCCGAGGGCTTGGGCGCCTTGTTAATGGCCTGGATGCGGAATTGGTACTCGGTGCCGTTGTCCAATCCCGTCCATGTCAGCGTGTTGCCTGTCTGACCCGGCTTTTGCGCGTTTTGGCCTGCCGGTGCCGGGGAGATCTCCACGTTGAACTTGGTGACTGGGGTGAAAGCGCCCACGGGCGTGACCCAGCTGAGGTCAACGCTCTTGTCGCCAAACTTCACCACCGGCGCCACAGGGGTGTCGGGCATCCTGTCGGGGACGGCCTCCACCGAGGCCGGCGACGGCGCCGAAGTGCCGACGTCGTTCGTGGCGGTGACCGTGAACTTGTAGGGAGTGGCGTTGGTCAGGCCCGTGATGGTGCACGTGTTGGTGCCGCAGTCCTGCTTCCCGCCGGCCCAGGACACCGTGTACTTGGTGATGGGCGCGCCGTTGTCCGCCGGCGGGTCCCAGGAAATGAGCACCGCCTGGTCCTTGGCCTCCACGATCTGCGGCTTGGCGGGCGCGTCCGGCTTGCCCTTGACGGTGATGCGGATGCGGCCGTTGGCGTACCTGTCGGCGTCCTTCGTCTTGTCCGCCGCGATGTAGCGCACCACCACGGTGCCCTTGTAGTTGGGGTCGGTGTTGACCGTCACGGAGTCATCGTTGTTTGAGACGGAAATGCCCGCGCTGCCCGTCTCGATGGAGGTGCCAACCACTTTCAAGGGCGTCTCCGGGAACGGATTCACGTCGTTGCCGAGAACCTTGATGACCTCGGCGCGGCCCGCGTGGGCGTCCGTGACGAGGTCGTCGTTGGCCACGGGCAGCGGCTTGGAGGACGACGTCGCCTTGAGCACGACGTCGGCCACAACGGGGGCGTTGCTGCCGTCACTGAGCTGCACGTGGGCCGTCCCGGCCGAGCCAACCTTCGTCCCGTCCGTCTGCTCGACGCTCAGCACCGTGCCCTTGAGGGACACCTTGAAACCGGCGGGCGCGTCCCCGGCGAGCGAGAACTTGAACTTGTCCTTGTCCCCCGGGTCGGCGTCAAAGGCGAGCGGGCCGACGTCGAGCGTGGCGGTTTCCTGCTGCGGCACGTCCAGGGTGGAACCGGTGAGCGTGGGCGGGGTGTTCTTCTTTTCGGGTTTCTTGGGGTCCTTCGCCGACGGGGCCGGGTCCACCAGGGTCATGACGGTCAGCGTGGACTTGAGGCCCTTGGGATCGTCCGGGCCGGTGCCGTCGGTGACCTCAAAGGTGATGGAGCCGGGACCGTAGAACAACAGG
>JBAUMA010000668.1:0-6256 GCA_049578485.1 Specibacter sp. | reverse complement strand
CCACCGGGCCGTGGGACGCAGCGTGCTGGACGCGGTCTCCGACGCCGACAACGACTGGATCTTCCCCGAGCTCCTGGATGAGGGACTGACCAGGCACAAGGTCAGGTGGGTGGCCATCAGCTCCACGCAGCCCACCCACGTCCAGCCCGTCAGTGCCGCCAGCATTGAAAAGGCCGTCGCCTCCCTGGCCGAACACGGCAGGTATCTTGCCGCGCTCAGTGCCGACCCCGTCGCCGAGCAGGCGCGCCGGCAGGTGGAGATGGTGACCGGCGGCGGTGCCGTGAGGTTTGAGCTGTACGGTTAGTCCCCACTTCCCGGCCCGAACAATCGCTGGCGCGATTCTTCGGGAACCTGGCAAGCGTGGGCCCACCGCCGTCGTGCCTGCCGGAAAGCGACATTCCGCTGTGGGAAAAATGCCGCTGACAAGGGCCCGGGCGCAGGAGTACGTTGTTAGCTGAAAGAATAAAGTTCCCGCAGGCAAGCAATCAAAGGAGTCGCCGTGCTGTATCGCTTGATTGCGCACAACCTGGCACCGCACAAGGTGCCGTTGCTGGGGATTGTGGTGCTGCAGTTTTTGTCCACGCTCGCCACCCTGTACCTCCCCACACTCAACGCCGACATCATCGACAACGGCGTGGTCAAGGGCGACATCGCCACGATCTACTCGCTCGGCGGCTGGATGCTGCTCATCACAGCCGGCCAGGTGGTGTGCGCCATCGCCGCCACGTTCCTGAGTGCCCGCCTGGCCATGGGCGTTGGCCGGCAAATCCGTCGGGACTTGTTCAACAAGGTGGAGACGTTTTCCGCCCAGGAGGTGGGCATCATCGGGGCGCCGTCCCTAATCACCCGCACCACCAACGACGTCCAGCAGGTGCAGATGCTCACGCTGATGTCCTTCACCATGATGGTCATGGCGCCCATCATGTGCATTGGCGGCATCATCCTGGCCATGAAGCAGGATGTCCCGCTGTCCGGGCTGCTGCTGGTGATCCTGCCCGTGCTGATCATTGCCATCGCGCTGATTGTCCGGGTCCGGGTGCCCACGTTCCGCAAGGTCCAGCACCAGCTCGATGACATCAACGGCGTGCTGCGCGAACAAATCACCGGCATCAGCGTCATCCGCGCGTTCGTGCGCCGCGACTTCGAGGCCGAACGCTTCGCCACCGCCAACGGCGCCCTGACGGCCTCGCAGCTGCGGGCCGGACGGCTGCTGTCGCTGATGTTCCCCACCATCTTCTTCGTGGTCAACGTCACCAGCGTGGGCGTGCTGTGGTTTGGCGGGCAGCGGATCGACGCCGGCCACATGCAGATCGGCGCCCTGACGGCGTTTCTGAGCTACATCATGCAGATCCTGATGTCGGTCATGATGGCGATGTTCATGTTCATGATGATCCCTCGTGCGGCCGTCAGCGCCGAACGCATCCAGGAGGTCCTGGACACCGAGGCTTCCGTGGTGGACGGCCCCGAGTCCCTCCACGTGGAGCACCTGGACGGCCACCTATCCGTCCGCGACGCCACGTTCAGTTACCCCGGCGCCCAGGACCCGGTGCTCTCCGGCGTCACCTTCAAGGCTGCCCCGGGAACCACGACGGCGGTGATCGGCTCCACCGGCAGCGGCAAGTCAACGCTGGTGAACCTCATACCCCGGCTGCTGGACTCCACGGTGGGCCAGATTGACCTGGGCGGGCACAACATCAAGGACGTGACGCTGGCATCGCTGCGCAGCTCCATCGGCCTGGTCCCGCAAAAGGCGTACCTGTTCTCCGGGACCGTGGCCAGCAATGTCCGGATGGGCAAGTCCGACGCCACCGACGATGAGGTGTGGGCGGCTCTGGAGGTGGCCCAGGCGGCGGACTTCGTGCGCGAAATGCCCGGCGGGCTGGATGCCCCCATTGAACAAAGTGGCTCCAACGTCTCCGGAGGCCAGCGCCAGCGCCTGTGCATCGCCCGGGCCATCGTGTCCAAACCGTCCCTGTACCTTTTCGACGACAGCTTCTCGGCCCTGGACTACGCCACGGACGCGAAACTGCGGGCGGCCCTGAAACCCGTCACCACGGACGCCGCCGTGCTGGTGGTGGCACAGCGCGTGGGCACCATCCGACACGCCGACAACATCCTGGTCCTGGACGAGGGCCGGCTGGTGGGTCAGGGCACCCACGACGAATTGCTGGGCAGCTGCCCCACCTACCAGGAGATTGTGACCTCCCAAATGAGCGACGAAGACCAGGAGAACGCGGCATGAGCATGATGAGGGGCGGGGGAGGACCGCCACAAAAAGCCACGGCGTTCGGGCCCAGCCTCAAGCGCATCCTCAAGCTCATGGCCCCGGACAGGCTCCGCATCATCTGGGTGGTCTTTTTGGCCGCCGTATCCGTGGGCCTGTCAGTGGTGGCCCCCAAGGTGTTGGGCCACGCCACCGACCTGATCTTCAACGGCGTCGTGGGTCAGATGCTCAAGAGCTTCCCGGCCGGCACCACCAAGGCCCAGGTGATTGCCTCGCTGCGGGCCGGCGGCAAGGGACAGCTCGCGGACATGCTCAACGGCATGAACGTGGTCCCCGGCCAGGGTCTGGACCTTGACGCCCTCGGCGTGGTCCTGGCGATCGTGCTGAGCCTGTACGTGGTGGCCTTCTTCTTCAACTGGGCCCAGGGCTACATCACCACGGGAATCGTGCAGCGGGCCATGTTCCGGCTGCGCCGGCAGATCGAGGAAAAACTCGACCGGCTGCCCATGTCCCACTTCCAGCAGGAATCCCGCGGCGACGTCCTGTCCCGCGTCACGAACGACATCGACAACTTCTCCCAAACCCTCAACCAGACCCTGACACAGCTGCTGATCGCGACCCTGACAGTGGTGGGCGTGCTGGGCATGATGTTCTCCATCTCGCCTCTGCTTGCCGTGATCTCGCTCGTGACCGTTCCCATCATCGCCGGACTTACGGTGGCCATTGCCAAGCGGTCCCGCGTGCAGTTTGGCACACAGTGGAAGAGCACCGGCGAACTCAACGGCCACGTGGAGGAAATGTTCACCGGCCACGAGGTTGTCAAGGCGTTTGGCCAGCAGCAGCAGGCCATCGAAAAGTTCAAGGTCTCCAACGACGAACTGTACGAATCCAGTGCCAAGGCCCAGTTCATCTCCGGGATCATCATGCCCAGCATGAACTTCGTGTCGAACCTGAACTACGTGGTGGTGGCCGTGTTGGGCGGCATCCAGGTGGCCTCGGGCGTGCTGTCAATCGGCAGCGTGCAGGCATTCATCCAGTACTCGCGCCAGTTCAGCCAGCCCATGGCGCAGATCGGCTCCATGATCAACCTGCTGCAGTCCGGTGTTGCCTCCGCCGAGCGGGTCTTTGAGCTCGTCGACGCCGAGGAACAAACCCCGGACCACGTGCCCGCCGCCAAACTGGTGAACACCAAGGGACGGGTCGTCTTTGAGAATGTGAACTTCAGCTACAAGCCGGAGGAGCCCCTCATCAAGGACCTCTCGCTGGTGGCCGAGCCGGGGGAGACGGTGGCGATCGTCGGCCCCACGGGTGCCGGCAAGACCACCCTGGTGAACCTCCTCATGCGTTTCTATGAGATCGACTCCGGCACCATCACGATCGACGGGGTCAACACAGCCGAGCTCACCCGTGATGACCTGCGTGGCCAATTCGGCATGGTCCTGCAGGACGCCTGGCTGTTTGGCGGCACCATCCGGGAGAACCTGGCCTATGGCAAGCTGGACGCCACGGAGGAAGAGATCATTGCCGCGGCGGAGGCCACCCATGTGGACCACTTCGTGCGTTCACTGCCCGACGGATACGACACCGTCCTGACCGACGACGGCGGCGGGCTCAGCCAGGGGCAGCGGCAGCTGATGACGATTGCCCGGGCCTGGATCGCCAACCCCGGCATCCTGATCCTGGACGAGGCCACCAGCTCGGTGGACACCCGCACCGAGGTCATGATCCGCCAGGCCATGAACCGGCTGCGCAAGGACAGGACGAGCTTTGTGATTGCCCACCGGCTCTCCACCATCCGCGACGCCGACCTGATCCTGGTCATGCGCGACGGCCGGATCGTCGAACAAGGCTCGCATGAGGAACTGCTGGATCAAAAGACGTTCTACTACGATCTGTACATGAGCCAATTTGGAGACCCGCTCGTCGAAGAGGCGAGCAGGGCGTGAATGCCGTTGACGTAATCCTGCGTAAATGGAAGCTGGACCCCGAGTCCTCTGTGCCGCCGTATGAGCAGATTCGGCTGCGCATCCTCGACCTGGCCGCCTCCGGCGCCCTCGCCGTGGGCGCCAAGCTGCCCTCCGTGCGGGCCCTGGCCACCGATCTTGGCGTGGCCGCCAACACCGTGGCCCGGGCCTATCGGGAACTGGAACAGGCAGGCATCGTCGTCACGGCCGGGCGCAGCGGCACGGCCGTGGCCTCCGGTGGGGACGTGATCGGCGCCCAGGTGGCCGCCGCGGCGGAAACTTTTGCCGCCGTCGTGCGCGACCTTGGCATGCCGGCAGCCAAGGCCCTGGCGATCGTGTCGGCGGCCCTGGACCGCGGCCCCGCCCGTTAGGGGGGAACATCTCTTCGACAACAGCTGTTCGAACGAAGATTCGACTATACTTTTAAGCGTTGGCGCTTACATCGCAATGTCCAGTTCCTGGACGGTACCTTGAAGGAAAGAATGCCTCAGTCGCACAGCCCAAATTCCACTCCAGCGCGCCCTGACTTGTCGCGCTTGATTGTCAAGGGGGCCCGCGAACACAACCTTCGCAACGTGGACCTGGACCTGCCGCGGGACTCCATGATCGTCTTTACCGGACTGTCCGGTTCCGGCAAGTCCTCCCTGGCCTTTGACACGATCTTCGCCGAGGGCCAGCGCCGCTACGTGGAGTCATTGTCCGCCTACGCCCGCCAGTTCCTGGGCCAGGTGGACAAGCCCGATGTCGACTTCATCGAGGGCTTGTCCCCGGCGGTCTCGATCGACCAAAAGTCCACGAGCAAAAACCCCCGCTCCACGGTGGGCACCATCACCGAAATCTACGACTACCTCCGCCTGCTCTGGGCCCGCGTGGGAACTCCGCACTGCCCGGTCTGCGGCGAGCCGATCGCCAAGCAGACCCCGCAGCAGATCGTGGACCAGCTCCTGGAAATGCCCGAGGGCACCCGCTTCCAGGTCCTGGCCCCCGTGGTGCGCGACCGCAAGGGCGAGTTCGTCGAGCTGTTCCGCGAACTTACGGCCAAGGGCTACTCCCGCGCCAAGGTCGACGGCGAGCAGGTCCAGCTCTCCGACCCGCCCAAGCTGAAGAAGACGTTCAAGCACACCATCGAGGTGGTGGTGGACCGGCTCGTCGTCAAGGACGGCATCCAGCAGCGCCTCACCGACTCCGTGGAAACCGCACTTGGCCTGGCCGAGGGCCGCGTGCTCGCCGAGCTCGTTGACCTGGCCGACGACGACGCCGGACGCATCCGCTCGTTCTCCGAAAACCTGGCCTGCCCCAACGAACACCCGCTGGCCATCGACGAAATCGAGCCGCGCTCCTTCTCCTTCAACAACCCCTTTGGCGCATGCCCGGCCTGCAGCGGCATCGGCACCAAGCTGGAGGTCGACGAGGAACTCGTCGTCCCCAACCCGTTCCTGTCGCTGCGCGACGGCGCCATCGCCCCGTGGTCCCTGGGCACGGCCACCACGGAATATTGGAACCGGCTCTTGGAAGGCCTGGCCGACGAGCTTGATTTCAGCCTCGAGGACTCCTGGAACAAGCTCTCCACCGATATCCGGCAGGCCATCCTGTACGGCAAGGACCACAAAGTGGTGGTGCAGTACAAGAACCGGTTTGGCCGCGAACGCAAGTACAGCACCGGCTTTGAAGGCGCCGTGCAGTACATCCAGCGCAAACACCTGGAAACCGAATCGGACTCGGCGCGCGACCGCTACGAGGAGTACATGCGCCAAATCCCGTGCCCTGCCTGCGGCGGCGCACGGTTGAACCCCGCCTCTTTGTCGGTGCTCATCAACGGCAAGTCCATCGCCGAGGTGTGCGCACTGTCCATGCGCGACTGCTACGAATTCCTCTCCACCATGGTGCTGACCGGCCGTGAAGCGCAAATCGCCAGCCAGGTGCTCAAGGAAATCCAGGCCCGCTTGCGGTTCCTGCTCGACGTCGGCCTGGAATATCTGAACCTGGAACGGGCCTCGGCAACGCTCTCCGGTGGCGAGGCCCAGCGCATCCGCCTGGCCACCCAGATCGGTTCCGGACTGGTCGGGGT
>JBAUMA010000667.1:0-1516 GCA_049578485.1 Specibacter sp. | reverse complement strand
CATCAAGGGTCTTCAAACCAAACGGCGGATCGAACAAATCGGGGGTGGGAGTTGGGGTTTGTGTAGTCGTTGGCGTTGGCGAAGGTGTCGCCGTAGCAGTTGCTGTGCTAGTAGGCGTGTCCGTTGGTATGCTCGTGGATGTAGTGGTAGGTGTTTGCGAAGGCGTGACCGTAGCGGTTGGCGTATCTGTTGGAGTGTTGGTAGGAGTGATGGTCGGAGCGGGTGTGTCCGTTGGGGTATTGGTGGGCGTATTCGTCGGCGTGTCCGTCGGAGTGTTCGTCGGAGTCAGTGTGTCCGTTGGTGTATTGGTAGGTGTGTTCGTTGGAGTGGGCGTCTCCGTTGCCGTGTTGGGAGCAGTGTTTGTGGGAGTTGGCGTGTCGGTGGGCGTGTTCGTTGGAGTCGGCGTGTTGGTCGGAGTTGGCGTCTCGGTCGGAGTGTTCGTGGGAGTTGGCGTATCCGTTGGCGTGTTGGTAGGCGTGTTTGTCGGAGTGGGTGTGTTCGTCGGCGTGGCCGTTGGAGTACTGGTAGAAGTGGGTGTGTCCGTTGGCGTGTTGGTAGGCGTCAGCGTATCTGTTGGCGTGTTCGTGGGAGTCGGTGTATCCGTTGGAGTATTAGTAGGCGTGTTTGTCGGGGTCGGCGTGGCCGTTGGTGTACTGGTAGAAGTGGGTGTGTCGGTTCGTGTGTTGGTAGGACTTGGCGTATTCGTCGGCGTGTTGGTAGCCGTATTTGTCGGAGTCAGGGTATTCGTCGGCGTGTTGGTAGCAGTGTTGGTCGGCGTGGGTGTGTCCGTTGGCGTATTGGTAGGTGTATTCGTCGGCATATTGGTCGGAGTCGGCGTGTCCGTTGGTGTGTTGGTAGACGTGGGCGTGTTGGTTGGTGTGTTCGTTGGAGTTGGCGTGTCCGTCGGCGTGTTGGTTGGTGTGTTGGTTGGTGTGTTCGTCGGAGTGGGCGTGTCGGTTGGTGTACTGGTAGGTGTGTTTGTCGGAGTTGGCGTGTTGGTAGGAGTGTTTGTCGGAGTCGGTGTGTCTGTCGGTGTGTTCGTGGGAGTCGCCGTGTTAGTAGGAGTCATGGTCGGAGTTGGTGTATCCGTCGGTGTGTTGGTAAGACTGGGCGTGTTGGTTGGCGTGTTAGTGGGAGTCGGTGTGTCCGTTGGCGTGTTGGTCGGACTTGGCGTATCCGTCGGCGTGTTGGTCGACGTGTAAGTCGGCGTCAGCGTATTCGTGGGAGTGTTCGTTGGTGTATTGGTCGGCGTGAGCGTATTGGTTGGCGTGTTGGTTGGCGTATTCGTCGGAGTGTCGGTTGGCGTGTTCGTAGGAGTGCTGGTCGGAGTTGGTGTGTCTGTCGGTGTGTTGGTTGGAGTCGGTGTATCCGTCGGTGTGTTGGTAGGCGTGTTCGTGGGAGTTGGCGTATTCGTCGGTGTGTTGGTAGACGTGTTAGTGGGAGTCGGCGTCTCCGTCGGCGTCTCCGTCGGCGTGTTGGTTGGTGTGTTCGTCGGAGTGGGCGTGTCGGTTGGTGT
>JBAUMA010000666.1:0-2050 GCA_049578485.1 Specibacter sp. | reverse complement strand
AGGTCCTGGAGTCCCTCGGTGTTGACTACGTGGACGAGTCCGAGGTCCTGACCCCGGCCGACTACGAGCACCACATCGACAAGTGGAACTTCAAGGTTCCCTTCGTCTGTGGCGCCACGAACCTCGGTGAAGCGCTGCGCCGCATCAACGAAGGTGCCGCCATGATCCGTTCCAAGGGCGAGGCTGGCACCGGGGACGTCTCCAACGCCACGGGCCACATGCGCAAGATCCGCGCCCAGATCGCCAAGCTCGCGGCGCTCCCCGAGGATGAGCTGTACGTTGCCGCCAAGGAATTGGCCGCCCCGTACGAGCTCGTGAAGGAAATTGCCGCCACCGGCAAGCTTCCCGTGGTGCTGTTCACCGCCGGTGGCATTGCCACCCCGGCCGACGCCGCCATGATGATGCAGCTCGGTGCCGACGGCGTGTTCGTCGGCTCCGGCATCTTCAAGTCCGGCAACCCGGCCCAGCGTGCCGCCGCCGTCGTGAAGGCCACCACCTTCTACGACGACCCCTCCGTCATCGCACAGGTCTCCCGTGGACTGGGCGAGGCCATGGTGGGCATCAATGTTGCTGACATCCCCGAGCCGCACCGCCTGGCCGAGCGCGGCTGGTAACCTCCACTACCAACGCTGTCTCACTTTTGGCGTGTTTTTCGGAAACGCCGTCTCATCTTTGGTGGGAAATGAGGCAACGCGGTATCACCACCGCAAACAGTTGAGGGAGATTCATTTCTCCCTCAACTGTTTGCGTTGGGGCCAATGTCACCCGCACCTCGACTCAAGGATAGTTACCGTGGCCCAGCCATTTACCGGTTTGCTTGCCTACCCAGTGACACCCCTGACGCACGACGGCGACCTCAACCTGGGTGCCTTGTCCAGCCTCGTGCGCAACTCGGCTGCGGCAGGTGTTTCCGGAGCCACCGTTCTGGCCACTTCGGGTGCCGGCGTGACATTTGACCGCGGAGAGCGGCGTGCCGTCGTGGAAACCGCGGTTGACGCTGCGTTCGCACCGGGTGGAGCATCCATTCCGGTGCTTGTGGCAGTGAGCGCCGCCTCCACTCGGGAGGTGCTGCACCTCGCCAGGGATGCAGCACAGGCAGGCGCCTCAGGTCTCCTGCTGGCACCGTTCTCGTACTTGCCCCTGTCGGACGATGAAGTCAGGGCGCTCTTCGCCGAACTTGCCGATGCAACGGCCCTCCCCGTCTGTTTTTACAACAAGCCGGTTCAGACCCAGTACGACGTCACGCCCGAGACCCTGGCCTATCTGGCCGAATCAACCACCGTTGTGGCCGTGAAGGAAACCATGAGGAGGGAGGACATTGAAGGTCGGATCCGGCAGCTACGAGACGCCGTGGGGGACGAGTTCTCAATAGGACTTAGCTCCGACGTCCACCTTCTGGCTGAGCTGCCCCGAGTCGACGCATGGCACACAGGGCTGGCTGCCTTATTACCCGTGGACTACGTGGAGGTGTGGCGGAACGCCCAGTCAGGGCATCGCCAAGGGGACGCTCTGGCCCGCGTGCAAACCGTGGCGCTGGCACTCTCGGAAGCGAAGCACCCCGTTGGTGTGCTGCACGCCCTAGCCGATTCTCTGGGAGTTCCCACCTCCGGTCCTCGCGGCCCGTTTGCCGCTGCGACAAAGGACGAAGCTGCCCGCCTTCTCAATGCGGTCCACGGCCAGTCGACGCTACCTCAAAACTGAGACGGCGTTGCTTGGAAACGCCCCAAAGGTGAGACGGCGTTGCTTGGAAATGCGCCAAAGGTGAGACGGCGTCGGGGTCAGGGTTGCGGGAGGTGGTACCACCAGGTCTGGCCCTTGCCGATGAGCTCAAAGCCGTAGCTCCTGTACAGGCGCTGGCCCTCGGGGGTGGCGTTGAGCAGCAGGTGCTCGGCCCCGGCGTCGAACGCTGTTGCGGCGAGGGTGTCCAGCAGGGCGGTCCCCAGGCCCGTGCGGCGGTGTTCGGGGACCACGGCCATGTCAAAGATCCCGGCGAGGTTCTTCTTGCGCTCATCGGGCGGCATGAAGATGAAGGACTGGCCCGCCCATTCGC
>JBAUMA010000665.1:0-1771 GCA_049578485.1 Specibacter sp. | reverse complement strand
TTTATCCATATAGCGAATTTAGAGAACAGTTGATAAGACGAGGAGCGTTTCCTGTGGTTAGCGATATGGAAAGCCTTGCAACATGTAAGGATAAGATGCTGACCTATGAAAGATTAAATGCAAAATTCGACCTCCCCTTTACTACCACCGATCCCAGTGAGATTAGTTCTTTTCCGATCATGGCAAAACCGAGATATGGAAAAGGTAGTAGGGATATTATGCGACTTGACAACAGTGATGATGTAAGATATGTCACTTCCAAGATGAAGGATTTAATATTTCAGGAATTTCTTCCTGGTACGGAGTACACTATAGATGTCTTATCTGATCTAGAGATGAAAGCATTAATGGCTGTACCTAGAATAAGGATCCAAACCAAAGCGGGGATATCCACAAAGGGAAGGATTTTGAAAAATAAGAAAATCGAGGATGAAAGTAAGCAAATAGCTGAATTCATAGGGATAAGAGGACCTTGCTGCATTCAAATGAAAGAGGATGTAAATGGTATTGTAAAACTCGTGGAAATTAATCCGAGGATGGGCGGTGGAACAATTTTTACAACATTGGCAGGAGCAAACTTTCCGATGATGTTAATAGATATGGTTGAGCACAAAAAAGTGAAGGTGCCAGATATTCAGGAAATTACTGTAATCAGGTATTACGAAGAGATAGTGATTCGGGCTGCTACAGATCAGAGGGTGCTTTCCGCTGAACAAGATATTGTGACTAAATCAAACACTTAGATATGATTTGACTACCGATTATAGAGGCTCGGATTATCAATATAAGTGGTTGTCTGGGTTCATGCTGATTACATCGACTTCCATCAAGAAAAATATACTAACCTTTGACTCTCGTATGTTTTAACTTAATCACAGGTAATTATGATCCGTAACTGATCTCTGAATTTGAAGTATTCTGTATCTGCCAAAAACACCATTTGCCCAAGTGAATGAAAAAAAATAACTGCTCTAGCTTGTCTTCGTTTTCATTCTTTCAAATTTTGTGATGTCTTAATTCTCACCACTGTTACTACTTTGGAGGAGCGATCTCCCTTACACTTAAATTCTTTATGTCAACACTATTTGCTCCATCCCATCTAAATGACGCTACCGGACCACCCCATGAAATGATTTGATCAGGAGCTCCGTTACATTCTCCTCCATCATTACCCCATCCACCCTGATCTATAAAATCATACACCTGTTGCCAGTTGTTACTATTGTTGGGGTCAACCCACAATTCTAACTTGACCGCAGTTTCACCATTAACTATCGTATTATACATCATCGCTTTAAAGCCCACGAATTTACCATCTGCAGATGCAGGTGAGTTTTTATAGGGCAGGAAAACATAGCTCACATGCCATTGTTCTTTTGCCCATCTCACAGTACCGTCAGTATATCTCAGGTCTCCTTTAAGTGAGCTCCCCTCACAGCCTTCTGGGTATCCGCTTCCAGTATGTCTTCCGCCTCTTGCGTACCAAGCCCAATTTTCACCACTATCGCCTGAATTGAATTTAACTTGACCTGTCAATTCTACATTTTTCCAGTCGTTGGGAGATTGCATGTATCCTCTACTTGCTAGAACGCCATGATCGATCTCTACCTGATCGGGGTGGTATCCAGATGAGGTATACACTCCATATCTGACTTGATCACTGGTCACCCGCCATGAACCATCACTATTTTTTGACATTGACGGTGGCTTTGATCTCGGATCGTTATTCGGATCTTGCATATTCATATACCATTCCTCGCCACCTGGTTTC
>JBAUMA010000664.1:0-1688 GCA_049578485.1 Specibacter sp. | reverse complement strand
GTACGGGGTATTGACAAGGAGTGGCAACCCGATGTTTGTAAAGCGGGGCTCGTAAATAGCGAAAACTGGCGAAGGGTTTCGAGCGCTCATCATGCTTTGACCTGCGGTGATAGTTGTTGTTGGTATTTGCATGAGGTTGAAATTCCGGCCCGTGAGCTTGGGCTGTTTCGGTTCGAATACCCAAGGTTCTCTGCCCACTGAAGCTGCCCTGTCCTGGGGCGCATAGCCATGATGGCGCCGAGCGGGGTGTCACGGCCTAGATCATTCATTTGCGCGGTAGGTCTGGATATGATCAGGCCTGGCATGACCAGGTGGGTTGAAGCAGTCGTTCACGCTTGGCCGGCGAATACCCTAATTTCCCCCTTCTCGGGCTGCGTTGAATGGCAGCATTCGGGACGTTGACCGTCTTCTCGACACGAGAGGCATTGTTGGGGATGAATCAGGCAAAGTCAATGCCCTTCCCTGGGTATCGACGCGTCAGGTGACGGAGTTAAGCGAAATCGGGGCAGTTCCTTCTGCATCAGCCGGCGCCTGGCATTGCCGGAGTACGGTGGTGGCATGACTGAACAACAGCCTTACGAAATGGTTCGGAAATACGATCAGTTTGAGGTGCGCCGCTATCCCGAGCACCTCCTTGCCGAGATCAATAGCGGGGGGAGTTTTGAAGGCGCAGGCAATCGCGGGTTCCGCGACCTATTCTCCTATATCAGCGGAGAGAACCAAGCCACCCAAAAAATCTCGATGACCGCGCCTGTGGTGCAGGGCCTCTCCTCAGAAATGCTGGAGATCACCGCACCGGTGCTGCAGGAGGTGTTTGCGACTCAAGACGATGATCAGAAGACACCAAAGTTCCGGATTGCTTTCGTTTTGCCGGAAGATTTCACGCTGGAGAACGCGCCTTCACCCACCAACCCGAACGTTCATCTAAGACCGGTCCCCGCCGGCCTTGCGGCAGCTATCCGCTTCAGTGGAGGCTGGAGCACTCGGAACTATCAGCGGCACCTACGGATGCTGAGAATTGCGCTGAAGGAAACCGGACTGACCTCACTGGGAACACCTCGATTCGCCAGGTTTGATCCGCCGTTCAAGCCATGGTTCATGCGTCACAACGAGATTCTCCTCGATCTTGAAGAACCGAGCCCAAGTGGCAAGGACTAGTACCACAGAGACACCCGGATATTTTGGAAAGTGCTATGTCTGTTGAAACCAGCGACCACCGGTTGAAGTGCCGTGCATTGCCTCGGCTCACCCAAGGAGCTAATCCCAGCGGCGATCTCTCAGAGCTAGCGGGAGGGCAGCGGTGGAGTACTAGCTGACCGGGAGGCCGATGAACGTGAGTCTCTCCTGGAGATCCTTGCTGTCACCTCAGCTATCAACCGGTTCCCCATGGCTGAGCGGCTCTAAGTGCTTGTTTGCGGCAATAATTACTGCGATTAGGAACTTCGATTTGGTCCTCTGTTGGCGAGAGGAATTGCCGGTAACTGTTGCGTGGGTTTCAACTTTCTATTCTGAAAGGGTGGTGACTGCACCGGTTTCCCAGCTTTCCGTTGCGCGGCGTCGGTTCGCCGTGGAACTGAAGGGGTTACTTGCTGAGGGAGTCCACAAAGGCGAGGCTGGCACGTGAAATTTCGGTGCGGGCGTCATCACTGGAAATGGTTGGTCGGCCGTCGCTAGCTTGTGGCCCGTAG
>JBAUMA010000663.1:0-2067 GCA_049578485.1 Specibacter sp. | reverse complement strand
GATTCGCCGGCGGCCGGCCAGGGGCGAATCACCGCAGCAGCCCCCGAACTGCTTGGCAGCAACGCTGGCGACTCCCGGCGTTATCAGAATCTGCTGCCCGCCGCCGCTGGGTAGGCTTGTGCAATGGCCTCAAAATCAGCCCCGCGCGCTCCCCGGCTCACCCCCATCCAGCTGAACAACCTCGTGGACAACGAGGATGCGTTCTTTGGCCCGGGCGACACCTACGACGGCCAGCACTTTGACCGCCCGGCCTTTGATGGGGCGAACCTGACCTCCACCGATTTTCTGGAATGCGATCTCCAGGGACCCACTTTCCATGAGGCCGAACTGCGCGGCGTCCGGTTCCGGGACACCATCATCGCGGACAGCTTTGCCCCCGTACTGAAGGCCTCCCGGACCAGCTGGCGGGACGTTGAAATCGCCGCCCCTCGTTGGGGATCGGCCGAACTTTACGACAGCACCTGGCAGTCCGCTCGGATCGACGGCGGCAAGCTCGACTTCCTAAACCTTCGCGCCTCCAAGATCACCGACCTGCAAATCAGCGACTGCATCATCGGCGAACTTGACCTGGGTGGCGCCAATGTCACCCGCCTTGCGTTGAAAAACTGCCGCATCGGCACGCTGGACATCCAGCAGGCCACCCTCAAGGATGTTGATCTGCGCAGCACGGAGTTCCGCACCCTCAACGGCGTCGGTTCCATGGCCGGCGTGGTGATTGACGACTACCAGCTGAGCCTGCTGGCACCCATCCTGGCGGCGCATTTGGGCATCACGGTGGCCTGAAGCGCCCGGACTGCCAGCGAACTGCCAGCCGCGCACCCCTTGCCCCGTGCGCGCAACTGCAGGAGCATTCTTGTGAAACCACCCGCACGGAGCAATCCGGCGAGCCATCCACACTAAAGCCATCCAAGTAGGGGCAGGGACACGATGAAGAGCATGAAGTTGGGAAGCCAGGGCCTGGAGGTCTCCGTTGAGGGCCTGGGCGCCATGGGCATGAGCGCGTTTTATGGGGACCGGGACGACGCCGAATCGTCCGCCACGCTGAACCGTGCACTTGATCTTGGGGTCACCTTGATCGACACGGCCGAAATCTATGGGCCGTTCCTGAATGAGCAGCTCATCGGGAAGGCCATCGGGCACCGGCGCGGCGAGTTTGCCCTGGCCACGAAGTTTGGCAGCGAAATTACCGACGACGGCGGCTTCGGCCCCGTGAACGGCGGCCCGGCCTATGCGCGCAAAGCCCTGGAGCGTTCCCTGCGCAACCTCGGCACCGATTCGGTGGATCTGTACTACTTGCACCGCGTTGATCCCAACACCCCGATCGAGGAGACCGTGGGTGCCATGGCCGAGTTCGTCAAGGAAGGAAAGGTGCGTTATGTGGGCCTGTCCGAGGCGGCGCCGGAGACCATCCGCAGGGCCCACGCCGTCCACCCCATCACCGCCCTGCAGACCGAATACTCCATCTTTGAGCGCGAGCCCGAGGGCAACGGCGTGCTGGACACCGTCCGCGAACTCGGCATCGGCTACGTGGCCTACTCGCCTCTCGGGCGGGGATTTTTGACTGGCAAGATCAGCACGCCGGACGACCTCCCGGAGGGCGACTGGCGCCGCACCATGCCCCGCTTTGCCGCGGACAACCTCGCGGCAAACCTGTTGCTGGTGGACCGGGTCAAGGCATTGGCCACCGAAAAGGGCGTTACGGCCGGCCAGCTGGCCCTGGCCTGGGTGCTGGCCCAGGGCGTCTGTGCCATCCCCGGCACCAAGCGCCGCACGTACCTTGAAGAGAACGTGGCGGCCGCGGATATCGTGCTCACCGAGAGGGACCTGGCGGCACTGGATGCTGCCGCCCCCGCCGGGACAACCGCCGGCACACGATACGACGAGGCGGGCTTGAAGTCGCTATACAAGTAGGAATGTGGCGCGGTGGGCCCGGCCCGCCCTGCCACATCACCGCTGGACTCGTTAGACTCACAATGTGATGCTACGTCCCACCTCCTTCGAACACCTTCTGGCCCGCCGCGGCGTCGCCGGTCACCGCCAGTACCGCATCCCGGCACTGGCGGTGAC
>JBAUMA010000662.1:0-16181 GCA_049578485.1 Specibacter sp. | reverse complement strand
GGGCCCCACTCCGCCGGTTCCGTTACGGCTTGGCGGACGGTGTCGCGGACGGCTTCGCCGTGGCGGACGGCGTCGTCGTCGCCGTGCCGAGGCCTTCGGCCGCGGTGGCGGCCGTCAGGGCTGCCTGAAGGGCCTTCTGGGCCACGCCGTAGGCGGCAAAGTCGCCCTTGGCAAGGGCTGCCTGGCCATCCTTGAGCGCCTGGTTCGCGTCGCTGAGCGCCTTGGCCAGTGCCGGGTTGCTGCTTCCCGGTGTGGTGGTTTCGGTGGAACTGCCACTGGTGCCCGACGGTTTTTGGACATTGGCATCGCCGGCCTGCGCCCCCGAGTCGCCCTGGAACAGTTGGTCAAGCGCCGCGTTCAGCGTGGCCGCGTAACCGATCTTGTTGCCAAAGGCGACCAGTACACGCTGCAGGGTCGGGTACGACGTCGAACCTGTCGACTGCACATACACCGGCTGGACGTAGAGCAGGCCGCCACCCATGGGCAGGGTGAGCAGGTTGCCGTTCTTGATGTCGGACTGGCCCAGCTTGAGCAGGTTCAACTGCTCCGAAACGGATGGATCCGACTGGAACGTGTTTTGCACCTGGCCCGGCCCGGGCACCTGCGTGTCCGGTGGCAGCTGCAGCAGTTGCAGCTTGCCGTAGTCCGGGCTCTTGACTCCCTTGACGTTGCCGGCGTCGCCGTTGGCGGCCATGAAGCCGTACAGCACGTTGCGGGAGTCCGTGCCGGCCACTTCCTGCGGGATGAAGTCGGTGGTCAGCGAGAAGGCCGTCTTGTCGGCGCCGGGCATCTTCAGGGACAGGTAGTACGGGGGCTGCTTGTCCTTGGCCGTGGTGGTGGGGTCATCCGGCACACTCCACGCGTACGTGTTGTTGTAGAAGTCGCTGGGGTTCGTCACGTGGTACTGGCCCAACAGCTCACGCTGGACCTTGAACAGGTCCTCCGGGTAGCGCACGTGGGACATGACGTCTGCGGACATGTCCGAGAAGGGCTTGACCGTAGCGGGGAAGACCTTCTCCCAGGACTTCAGGATGGGGTCCTCGGTGTCCCACGCATACAACTGCACGGAACCGTCATAGGCATCCACCGTGGCCTTGACGGAGTTGCGGATGTAGTTCACTGACGAGTTCGGCAGGGCGCCGGTCCCGTTCGCACTGGTCAGGGAGTCCGTGGTGGCCTCCTGCAGCTGCTGCTGCTGCGAGTACGGGTAGTAGGCGCTGGTGGTGTAGCCGTCCACAATCCATTTGACCTTGCCGTCGACGACGGCGGGGTACGGGTTGCCGTCGATGGTCAGGTAGGGCGCCACCTGGGAGACGCGCTGTTCCGGGGTGCGGTCGTACAGGATCTGTGACTGGTCGTTGACACCGTTAGTCAGCAAAAGGTCCGAGGACTGGAACTTCATGGCGTACATCAGCCGGTTGAACCAATTGCCGATGCTGGGTCCGCCATTGCCCGTGAAGGTGGTCATGGACTCCCCGGCGGTGCCGGCGGTGTCCGAGGTCGTGGTGCCGGTACCCTGCGGGCGGTCCAACTCCACGTGCGCGGTGCCTGCCGGGGCGCCGACGATCGAGTAGTCCGTCAGCGACTGGCCGAAGTAGACGCGGGGCTGGTAGCTGGTGTCGGTGCCCAGGACGCCCGTGGACGGCACGCCGGACTGCATGAACACCGGCTTGCCGTCGGAGGTGACGGTATTGCCGTAGGCGGCAACCACGCCATAGCCGTGCGTGTAGACCAGGTGCTGGTTGTACCAGGTCTGCTGACCGGGGTTGATGCCCTGCGGGTTCAGTTCACGTACGGCGATGACGGTGTCCTGGACCTTGCCGTCAATGGTGTACCTGTCAACGTTGAGCGTCTTCGGGAACTCGTAGTACGGGCGGTACTGCTGCAGCTGGGCAAACGTGGAGGAGACCAGGTTCGGGTCCAGCAGGCGGATGTTCGCCGCGGTGTCGGCGTCCTTGCGCAGGGCCCCGGCAGTCGCCGTCGTGGTTGCGTTGTAAGGGGTGACCTGCATGTCGGAGAGGCCGTAGGCCTGGCGGGTCATGTCGATGTTGCGGGCAATGTACGGCGCTTCCACCGAGCCCTGTGACGGCTTGACCTGCAGGCCCTGGATGGCCCAGGGGTAGATGCCGCCGGCAACGATGGCCGTGATGACCAGCATGCCGGTACCAATCAGGGGCAGTTTCCACTTGCCCAGGAATGCGGCGACGACGAACAAGACGGCCACGATGATCGCGGCCACGGCCAGGATCGCCTTGGTGGGGATCACCGCGTGCACGTCGGTGAACATGGCGCCCGCACGGTAGCCGCCATTGTTTTGCAGTGTGGTGTACCGGTCAAGCCAGAAGTTCAGGCCCAGCAGGAGCAGGAAGACTGCGGCCAGCACTGCCATGTGGACCTGGGCGCTGCGGGAGGTGAAGATGCCCCGCTCGGTCAGGCGGACGGCGCCGTAAAGGTAGTGGGTGAGCAGCCCGGCAATGAAGGAAATGACGACGACACTGATCAACAGGCCCGTGACGAAGCCCAGGAACGGCAGGGTGTTGGTGTAGAAGCTGATGTCGAGCCCGAACTGGGGATCCTTTTGACCGAACGGGACGCGGTACAAGAACAGCAGCACCTTTTCCCACTGCGCCATGGCCGCGGTGCCGGCAAACAGGCCAAAGACCAGCGGGACGCCGATCATGACGACGCGTCGGATCGGCTCCAGCTGGAGCTGGTACCTGTTGAGGTTGTCGTCGCGCTGGTTGTCCGGTGCATAGATGGGCCGCGCCCGGTAGGCCACACGGATGGAGAAGTACACGCCCAGCGCCATGACCAGGAACCCGGCGGCAAAGATCAGGAACTTCGCGATCCTTTCACGCCAGAAGACCTGGGAGTAGCCAAGCTGGTTGAACCAGAGCATGTCGGTGTAGAAGCCGGCAAAGATCACCAGGGCCACCACCAGTGCGGCTACCACAATGATGGTCGGCAGGAGGGCGCCGCGGCGCCTGGGCCTGACGGTGTTGTTCGGCTGTGGGGCTGGGCGGGATGTCACTCGTACCTCAATTTGCTATTGCTGTTCCGGTGGTCTTGCCGTTGCGGCCACCGCTGTTATAAGGGTGTTTCGATGATGCTGCTAATGCCAGTGTGCTACTGATGCCACGAATGGCCACCGGGTGTGGTTCCGGCTGATGCGCAATTGTTACTTACAGGTAGGCAGTGCCGATCCGTCTTTACCGGACCCGATGAGCGACACTGCGTCATAGGCCTCCTTCAGGGTACCGACTTTGATGACCTGAAGCCCGTTCGGGACGTGCCCGACGACATCGCTGCAATTTGCCGCCGGTGCCAGGAAATAGTTTGCACCGTTGTCGTGGGCGCCGATCATCTTTTGGGCGATGCCGCCAATGGCCCCCACGTTCCCGGAAGGGTCGATGGTTCCGGTGCCGGCAAAGTGCTTGCCGCCGGTCAAGTCCCCTGCCGTCAAGGTGTCCATGATGCCCAGGGCAAACATCGTCCCGGCGCTGGGTCCGCCGATGTTGCTCAGGGAGATCGACACCTGGAAGGGGAAGGTGAACTTGTCCTGCAGCGTGATGCCGAGGAGGTATTTTCCGTCCTGGCCCGCCCGGGGAGTGATGGAGACCGTCTTCTGGACACCGCTACGTAAAACTTCCACGGCCACGGGGGCGCCCTTGCCCTGGGCGAGCACGTCCTGGATGGAGGCCAGGTCCGTGACGGCCTTGCCGCCAACGGTGAGCAGGACGTCGTCGGGCTTGAGGATGCCTGCCGAGGCGCCGTCGTCGGGGATGGACGCCACGGCCAGGGCCGTCTTGTAGTCAATGTTCAGGGCCGACATTGCCGCCGCCGTCGCATTTTCCTGCGAGGAGGTCATGGCCTGGGAGTTCTCGCTGTTGACGGCGTCCTGGCTGATGCCCGGCGCGTAGATGAGCTCGGCCGGGTAAATGGTATCGGACGGCGTGAGCCAGGCGCGCAGGGCCTCAAAAATGTTGATCTGGCTGTCCGGCAGGCCACCGGTCACGTGCACGGTGGTCAAATCCAGGCTGCCGGCCTTGGCCGGAAAACTGTCGTGGCCGGACACGGTGATGACGGGCTGGCCGTTGACCTTGCCGATCGTATTGATGGCGGGGCCCGGGGACTCGACGACGTAAGGGACGGGAAGGGTCATGGCCGCCACCGCCAGCACCACGGCAATGACGCCCGAAACCACCATGAGGGAAAAACGCCCGTCACGGGCAACGGTGGGTGGTGTTGCCTTGTCCTGGTTCTCCTGGCTCAATACTCTTACCTTTCCAAGATTTCTTGGGCCGGTGCCGCCGGGCAGCAAACACCACGCTCCACCCTACTGTGTCGGACGGGGTGCTTGCTGGGAGTTGCCGGTGAAGCCGCAATGGCTTTCGCGGAGCCGGTTTTTGGCGCCTTTGCCTAGAGCGAACAGGGGCACCCCATGGGGCGACAACCAAGGATCCCGGCGGTAACGTGAAGATATTCAGCATCTCCTGCAACGATCGGGTCATCATGTCTTCCACACCAGCCAACAACGACGACGAAACCCCCAAGGACCCGCTGTCTGAAATGTTGGCGAACCTCATGGGCGGCAAGGGCATCGAGGGATTCGACCCGGCGGAGCTGGCCAAGGCTGCCGGTTTGCCGTCGGATCCCAACGCGCTTGCGCAAATGTTTGCCCAGGTCCAGGCCATGATGAGCGGATCCTCGGACACCCCCGTGAACTGGGACCTGGCACGCGACACGGCCCGCAAGGCCGCGGCCGGGGATGACCCCTCGGTGTCCGCCGTGCAGTCCCGCGAAGTGGATGAAGCCCTCCGCTTGGCCGAAATGTGGCTTGACCCGTTCACCGAGCTGGCCGCCACCGGCATCATCGGGCGGGCGTGGTCCCGGGCCGAATGGGTCGAGGAAACCCTGGGCACCTGGCAGCGCTTGACCGAACCGGTGGCCAACAGCATCGCATTCGCCATCTCGGGCGCCATGAACGACCAGCTCCCGGAGGAAATGAAGTCCATGATGGGTGGGGCGGCTTCCATGATGCAAAACATGGGCGGTGCCTTGTTTGGCATGCAGCTGGGCGCAGCGGTTGGTGCTCTTGCCAAGGAAGTGGTGGGCTCCACCGACATCGGCATCCCGTTGGCCGACCTGCAGATGGCCCTGCTGCCGGCCAATGTGAAGGCGTTCGGTGAAGGCCTGGAAGTTCCGGAGCAGGAGATCCGCCTGTTCCTGGCACTGCGCGAGGCCGCTCACGCCCGCCTGTTCGTGCAGGTTCCGTGGCTGCGCGGGCACCTTTTGGGCACCATCGAGTCGTACGCCCGCGGCATCCACATCGACATGTCCCGCATCCAGGACCTGGCGCAAAACCTTGACCCCTCAAATCCGGAGGCCATGCAGGCGGCTCTGTCCGAAGGCGTGTTCATGCCGGCCCGGACGCCGGATCAGGAAGCCGCACTGGCCAAACTGGAGACGGCGCTGGCACTCGTTGAGGGCTGGGTCGATGAAATCACCTTTGAGGCTGCGGCCAACCTGCCCTCCGCTGCGGCGATCCGGGAGACCATTCGGCGGCGCCGGGCCACGGGTGGTCCGGCCGAGCACGCCTTTGGCTCCTTGGTGGGCTTGGAGCTGCGTCCCCGCCGTCTGCGCGAAGCCTCCGCATTGTGGGCTTCCTTGAAGGAGCAGCGTGGCATTGCGGGGCGCGACGCCATCTGGGCGCACCCCGACCTGCTGCCCACTTCCGCCGACCTGGATGACGCGGCCGGCTTCGGCGCCCGGCTTTCAGCCGCCGACGCGTCGGACTCCGACGTTGACGCCGCACTGGCCAAACTGCTCGACGGCGGCTTCGACGACGTCCCCCCGGCCGATGAAACGGGCGAGCCAGGCGATTCGGACAAATAAGCGCCGGATTTTGTAGCCGAGTTGTTGAGGGGCCGTTGCGGTCATTCGCAGGTGGTGGACCACCAGCGGATGACCGGAACGGCCCCTCATTTTTGTGGAACTAAAACAGTTCGGCGGACCATTCCTTGCCAGGGTCACCTGGTCCGGATGTGCCGGTCCCGCCCGGGTCCGGTTCGTCGTCGAGGTCCCCGCCCATGCCGGCGATGTTGCGGGCCGAAGCGAACGAGGCCCCATCCAAGAATGCCTTCGCCCGCTCCTGCGCCGCGTAGCCGTCCAGTTCCGCCCAGAATGCGGCACTGTGGTTGGGGTGGATCAGGTGCGCAAGCTCGTGCAGCAAGACGTAGTCGAGCACCCATTCGGGCATGCCCTTGACGTGGTGGGAGATGCGGATGCTCCTGTGCCCGTTGGTGGCCGAACCCCAGCGGCCCTTTTGGTTGGTGACCCAGCGGACCGACTCCGGAACGGCGCGGGAACCCAAATAGGTGGCGGATAGGGCAAGGCACCGCCGCATCAGCGCCTCATCGCTCTCCGGCACGCGGCGCCGGCCACCCGCCCGCGCACGCATGTCCGCCTCCAGCCGGGCAACCATGTGCGGCACCCAGTACTGTTCATCCTCAATAGTCATCCGGGCGGGCACAGCGATGACTGCCCTGCCCTCTTCCCAGAACGCGGCAACGCCAGTCTTGCGTCGGCGGGTGCGCCGCACCACCACCTGCGCCCCGCTGGCCGCCTTGTGCCCCGAGATGGAATCACCGATCGGCCCGGGAGTGCCCCGGCCGATGGCCCTGCGGGCTGGATCTGTGTGTGCTGCCATGATTCGACGGTACAACGTCCCGCCGTCGAAAATCGAGCCGGGAACCCCGCCCTGTGGACAAGCCGAGCTTGTGGATAACTTCAAGCAGGGTCGTGCGTCCTGTGTGAGGATCGAAGGGCAGGGCCGGCAGTTGGCCGGCCCTGGATCATTGGAGGCGGCAATGACAACCATCAACCCCGGACTTCGCATGGTCCGGCGCGACGCCGGCAGCATCCAGGTGGGCGTGGGATCCGGCGGCACCATCATCGAGGGGCTGCAAAGTTCCGACCTGCGCCTTGTTGAGGCCCTGCGCGCAGGAATCCCCGATGGTGAGGTGCTCACCACGGCACGGGCCATGGGGCTGCCCGCCGAACGGGCCGAACAAATTCTTGCAAGCCTCTCCGGCCTGCTCTTCAGCGACGCGGAGTTGCTCACCCACGGCTACCGTGCCGAGCGCCTGTTGCCGGAGCGTTCGGCCCTCCTCGGGCTGCACCAGGCACCGTGCACGGATTTCATGGCCCGGCGTGAGCACGGGGTTGTCCATGTCATGGGGCTGGGTAGGACGGGTGCCGCACTCGCCCAGGTGCTGGTCAGCGCCGGGGTGGGGACCATCCTGCTGGAAGATGACCGGACGGTTTCTGCCGCGGACGTGGGCCCGGGAGCCTTCAAGCTGGCGGACATCGGGTTGCTGCGTTCGGTGGCCGTACGCCGGCATGTGCTGTCGGTTGACCCTGGCTGCCATGCCCATGTGGTGCACCAGGGCGGCAGTGGCGGCCCCGATTCCCGTTGCCTTGACCTGGCCATCGTGGTGTCCCACGACGCCGTGGGTGCACAAACCTCGGCCCGCTTGATGGTTGCCGACCGTCCGCATCTATTGGTGTTGTTGCGGGAACAGGACGGCACAGTTGGCCCGCTGGTGCTGCCCGGGGAAACGGCGTGCGCCGAATGCGTTGAACGCCACCGCAGCGTCCACGACCGCAAGTGGCTCGAGCTGTGCGAACAGTTGGCCGCAGATTCGGCCCCCGCGGGCACCCGCCGGCCGGGGCCCGAACAGCTGGAAAACGCGGCGTTGGCCACCGCATTGGCTGGAACCGCGGCAGCCCAGGCACTGCTGTTCCTGGATGCCGTCAACCGCCCCAGCGCGTGGTCCTCGGTCATGACATTCCACCCCGACAATGGGCGATGGAGCCGCGAGGAGTTCCACCCGCATCCGGGGTGTGGTTGCCAATTACAGCGTCAGGCGTTGGAAACAATCTCCAACACTGCCTCGCCGTAGCGTTCAAGTTTGGACGGGCCCACGCCGGGGAGTGTGGACAATTCGTCAAGGTCTGTGGGCGCCGCCTCGGCAATGGCCATGAGCGTGGCGTCGGTAAAGACGACGAATGCCGGAACGTCGGCGGCCGTGGCGACCTCCAGGCGCCAGGCCCGCAGTTCGTCAAATACGGCCTCGTCGTAGCCGGCCGGACAGGTGGAGCAGCGGCCGATCTTTCGTTCGGCACCCGTGCTGAGCATCTTGCCACAGACCCGGCACACCGATGGGGCTGCGCTTTTGCGGGTCTTGCGGGCGGCCGGTTGGCGGGTGCCGGTGACGGCGCCGGCCACGGAGCCGGGCCTCAGCCCGTCCAGGAAGCGCGATGGCCTCCGGTTGGCCCGGCCACCGGGTGTCCGGGCAGTGGACCAGGAGAAGTTCAGGAATTCGCGGGCCCGGGTGATGCCCACATAGAGCAGCCGCCGTTCCTCGTCGACCGTTTCGGGGGTGTCGGCAAAGGAGATGGGCATGAGCCCCTCGCTCAAGCCCACCAGGAACACTGCATCCCATTCAAGGCCCTTGGCCGAGTGCAGCGAGGCGAGGGTGACCCCCTGCACGGTTGGGGCGTGCTGGGCCGTGGCACGTTCCTGCAATTCGGCCACAAGATCCACCATGGAAAACACATGTTCCGGGGTGCTGCGGGAAACGACCAGCTCATCGGCCAACGCCACGAGCGCCGCCAGCGACTCCCAACGCTCACGCACCGCCCCGCCGGTCTTGGGCGCCTCGGCCTGGTAGCCAAGGTTGCCCAAAATGTCACGCACCAGCTGCCCCAGCGGTTCATCTTCCGCGGCACGCGAAGCGGCACGCAGCTGCAGGATCGCGTCGCGAACCTCCTTGCGGGCAAAGAATCGCTCACCACCGCGCAGCTGATACCCGACGCCGGCCGAGGTCAGCGCCTGCTCGTACGCCTCGGACTGCCCGTTGGTCCTGAATAGCACGGCAATCTCGCTGGCCTTGGTGCCGTGGTCGATGAGGATCTTGATCCTGGCCGCGACGGCCGCGGCCTCGGCCTCGTCGTCGCTGCATTCAAGGAATTCGGGGTTGGGACCGCCGGGCCGTTGCGCCACCAGGTGCAGCGGCGTGGACCACAGGGCATCGGCGGTGAGCCCTCCGCTGCGCCGGCTGTTGAGCAGTGTGTTGGCCAGTCCCACCACCTGCGGCGTGGACCTGTAGTCCCGCACCAGCTTCACCACGTTGGCGCCGGGATAGCGTGCCGGAAAGTCCAGCAGGTGCCGTGGCGTGGCGCCGGTGAACGAATAAATGGTCTGGCTTGCGTCGCCCACCACGCACAAGTCGTCCCGTCCGCCCAGCCACAAATCGAGCATGCGCTGCTGGAGCGGGGAAACATCCTGGTACTCGTCGACCACAAAATGCCGGTACTGGTCCCGGACCGTGGCGGCCACGCGCGGGTCCTCCTGCAGGATGCCCACGGTAATGAGCAGGACGTCCTCGAAGTCGATGAGGTTCCTGTCAGCCTTCACGTCCTCATAGGCTTGGAAGAGGCGCCCGACGGCGACCTTGTCCAGGCCTCCTGGCTCACCCCGGTCGGTGGCCTGGGTGAGGTAGGTTTCCGGCGTCAGCATGGACACCTTGGCCCACTCGATTTCCGCGGCCAGGTCACGGATGGCCGCCCTGTCTGTGGGGAGGCGCAGCCTGCGTGCGGCCTCGGCAATGATTTGCGCCTTGTGGTCAAGCAGGCCCGGCAACTGCCCGCCGACAGCGTGCGGCCAAAAATATTGCAACTGGCGCAGCGCTGCGGCGTGGAAGGTGCGCGCCTGGACGGTGCCCACCCCCAAATCCCGCAAGCGGGTCCGCATTTCGGCGGCGGCACGGGCGGTAAACGTGACGGCCAGCAACCGATTGGGATTGTACACGCCGGTGTGCACGCCATAGGCGATCCTGTGCGTGATGGCGCGGGTCTTGCCCGTCCCGGCGCCGGCCAGTACGCAGAGCGGTCCGTTCAAGGTGGTGGCAACCGTGCGTTGTTCGTCGTCGAGCCCGGCCAGGATGCGTTCCTCGGCGGTGCGCTCATCCATCACCGGGAGCCCGGCTTGGAGTGGATCGTAGCTCATCCCAGGCCGCCGGAAACAGCCGCGGTGACGTCCCCGGGTTCAGCGATGGGCCCGCCGTACCAGTGTTCAATCAGTTCACGTGCAATCGACTGTCGTCCGGGGATGCCTGCCTCCCCGCTGAGGACGGCGGTCTGCAGTTCCTCCCGGCTGAACCAGCGGGCCTCCCTGACCTCGACGGCGTCCGGGACGGCATTGGTGTCGTGGGTGTAGGCCATGAAACCGAGCATGAGGGAGCGCGGGAACGGCCAGGCCTGGGAGCCCACGTAATGGGTGGCATGCAAGTGGACGCCCACCTCCTCCGCGATCTCCCGCACGGCAGCCTGCTCAGCACTTTCGCCGGCTTCCACAAAACCTGCCACGGTCGAATACCTGTTCGCGGGCCAGGCGAAGTTGCTGGCCAGCAGGATCTTCTCCCCCGGGCCCTCGATGGCCACGATGACGGCCGGGTCGGTGCGCGGGAAGTGCTCCGAGCCGTCCACGGTGCAGCGGCGCATCCAGCCGGACCACTCCGAGTCGGTGGCCGCCCCGCAGCGCGGGCAGCGCGGATGCGACTGGTGCCAGTTGGCCACCGCCTGCGCCTGGATAAAGATTGCCGCATCGGCCAAGGACAGCATCGGTACCGCATCCCGGTACCCCATGTAAACGGCTTCATCCGGCACCCCGGCCAAGGGGCCGGCGTCGTCCGCCAACACCTTTAGCACGATGTCGGTGGCCTCGGGCAGGGTCGGGTGGGTGACGGTCTTGCCCAAATAGATGGTCAAAGTGTCCGCGGGCAGCGCCTTGGCCTCGGCCGGATCAAGATAGGCGACGGCGCCGGCGTGTACCGGTGTTTTTCCGTTCTGGAAAATCATGATGCGGTGCCCGGCGTTGCCCTGCACCGCATCCAAATAACCGGCCTCTTGACGTGGTTCACAGTCGCGGTCGAGCACGGATTCGGGGGATGGCAGGGCTTCGATCATGGTTCTACCGTACGCAGTCCGGAGGACTTTTTACACTCGGGCGGCACGCACTGTGGACAACAGGAGAGCTGCGCCACGCAAGGACTTCTGACGACTCGCCGCCACAGGCGCAGACAGTTGACAGCTTGGCGCTCTACGGTGGAGGTGTGAGACGAATGACTGCAATCGAATTGGCCGCTATTGCCAGCGCCGCCGTGCCCGGGCTCAATGTCACCGCGTTTGGACCGGAGCCCGACGATGCAGCCGATTTCAACTCGGCACTGCTGGTCGATTCGGAGAACCGGCGGTGGCGCGTGCGCTCCCCCAAGCATGCCGAGGCCAGCGCCCGGTTGGAAACCGAACGCCAGGTGCTGCGTGCCTTCTCCCCGGCCATCCGGGCCGAACTGCCCTTCTTGCTGCCCACCGTGGCCGGGACCGTGCGGCAGGGCGAGTTGATCACGTTCGTGTATTCACACATTGGCGGCAAGGCTGAATCCGTGGAGGAATTGGCGTCCGGCGGGCCTGTCCTGGCGCAGGAAATTGGCGCGGCCATTGCGGCCATCCACGACCTGCCCCAGGAATTGGTCACCAATTCCGACCTCCCCAGCTACTCCGCCAACGAGTTCCGCCAGCGCAAGCTCAATGAGCTGGATCAGGCCGCCACGACCGGCAAGATCCCGCCGTCGCTGTTGCGCCGCTGGGAGCACGCCATGGAAGACGTGGCGCTGTGGCGATTCAACTCCTCTGTGGTCCACGGTGACTTGCACGAGGACAACATCCTGCTCGACGGCACGCAGGTCACCGCCGTCATGGGCTGGACAGACCTGCGGATCGGGGATCCGGCCGACGACTTTGCCTGGCTCGTGGCCATCAACGACCCCGGATTCGTCGACACCGTCATGCAGGCTTACTCCGCAGCACGCCACGAAACCCCGGACCCGCATTTGCTGCGCCGGGCGGCCCTGAGCGCCGAATTTGCGTTGGCCCAATGGCTGGTGAAGGGCTTTGCCGCCGATTCCGCCCGGATGGTGGCAGACGCCGAAAGCATGCTGCACACGCTCAAAGCGGACATCGATGCCCACGGCGGCCAGCCCATCAGCACCGAACCGGCACCGGTGGCCGAGCCTGTCGGAACCGATGCGACGGGCGCGATCCCGGTGGTCAAGCCCGCCGAGACCGACGCCACGGGCACGATTCCCGTCGTCGATTCCAGCGCGAGCAAGGCTGCACCGATCGTCGAGCCTGCTGAAAGCAACGCCGCCGAGACTCAGAACGCCGATTCCGAGGCAGTCCACGGACGGATCGTCAAGGACTCCTCGGATGCATCGAAGTCCCGGACCGTCGACGTTGAGAAGGTACCCACCGCGGATGCCACCTCCCCCGACAACGTGGACACCACCTCGATGACGGTCATCCCGTTGAAGGCATCCCACAAAGAGTAGGGCGAATTTGGCGCGGGCTCCATGTGCAACGGAGCCCCGCACCGGCGCGCCGTGGCAGCT
This sequence comes from Specibacter sp., assembly GCA_049578485.1. Classification (GTDB taxonomy): domain Bacteria; phylum Actinomycetota; class Actinomycetes; order Actinomycetales; family Micrococcaceae; genus Specibacter. The sequence goes on along the minus strand of JBAUMA010000662.1, from coordinate 3,669 downwards.
GCCGGGATGGCGCCTTCGCCCTGTGTAGGGTTTCGCCCATGGGGAAATCACACAGTCTGCTTGCCATGGTTGCCGCCACCGTCCTGGGGGCGGCCGCGCTGTCCGGCTGCACCTCCGCCGAGCCCGCACCTACGCAACCACCTGCCACGACGGCGTCGGCGTTCGATGACTCGGCAATCATCTTTGCGGTCCAAAAGGGCCAAGTCGAAAAGGACCAAGCGATTTCGGGCACCGTCTTGAAGCAATACAGCGGGACCGGTCCGGCAACCATTTCCATCCCACCTCTCGCCGAAGGCCAAAAACAGCTCGGCGCCACGGCCATCTGCAGTGGATCCGGTGACTGGAAAATCGCGATCGACAAAGTGGGCCCGGGCTGGGGCAGCAGCGGGTGTTCCATGGACGGTGGCAATTCCATGTCATTTCCTCTGCCCGATCCGGCCAAAGGGAGCACCGTCATGGTCGACGTTGGCGCCGATGTCAAAGTGTGGGTGACCGTCTTCTCCACGGAGTAGCGCCGGATCTCGCCGAGCTCGATCACCGGCGGGTTCAGATCTTGACAGGCCCGCTCACCGGCCGCTCGATTAGCTCGTATAGGCGCCAGTGACAATCGCCTCCAATTCTTCGCGACCGGCCAGGTCCACGGGCCGGATGAGCTTGTCCTGCCCCACATAGTAAAACGCGGCGCGGACCTGATCCAACGGCACGCCCTTCAGGCGCGACCATGCCAGCCGGTAGACGGCCAGCTGCACGCCGCGCACGGCAAGCTGGGCCTTGGACGGCACCTTGCCGGTCTTCCAGTCGATCAAGTCCCAACCGCCGTCGTCGTCCCTGAAAATGGCGTCAATGCGGCCGCGCACCACGACGTCGGCCACCCGTGTTTCGATGGGGACTTCCAGTTCCGCCGGGGTCCGGTTGGCCCAGGCGGAGTTCTTGAACGTCTCTTGCATGTCCGCCAGCCCGTAGGCCTCATCGACGTAGGCGTCTGCGCCCGGTTCCTCGCCCAACTCCAGTTGCCCGGTGCTGCCAAAGTACTCCTCGATCCAGGCATGGAACGCCGTTCCCTTGCGGGCTGCCATACCCGGCTTGGTCGGGACGGGGCGGCGCATGGCACGGGTAACTTTTTCGGGGTCCTCCCCCAACGCCACAAGCCTGGACGCGGAAATATGGGGCGGCAGTTCCACCCGCAGCTGGTCAGATTCCACCTTCTCCTGGGCCAGGAGCACCTGGGTTTCCCGTCCCCACCGGGGATTCTCCGCCAGAAAACCAGCTCCGCCGAGTCCGGACGCCGCGGCGTCAGGAAGATGTGTCCCCTCAACGAGGGCGGCCAGGACGGCGGCCGCGGAGCGTTCCACATTCTCCCGCCGGCCGGCCCGCGCCGCAACGCCGGTGCGCCCCACAATCTCCGGACCATTGAGGGGGTCGTACGGCCATTGCGCGGTCTCCTCCCCGGCGCTGACGGGATTCTCCGAACCGTCCTCGGGGTCATCAAGCCACTGCACCACATGGGCGCTTTGCGTTGCCCCTTCGGTCAGCGGCAAGAGCTCCGAGAGGAAGATCGACGGCTCCAGCGGCGCCTTCCCGCTTCCCCACACCGTGGTGCTGCACATCAAATAGTCGCGTGAACGGGTGAAGGCCACGTAGGCCAGCCGGCGTTCCTCCTCCTCGCCGTGGAGTTTCACGTCGTCGGCAAAAAGTTTCTCGTGCTCCACCAGGGTCTTGAGGTCGGGCACATTGGTGTCCCACTCCGGGAGGTCGTCCCGGTCCCCGCGCAGCGGCCAGGGCAGCGACTTTGCCCCGGTGGTCCAGCGGTCGGCTCGGGTGCTGGGGAACGCACCGGTGTTCATGCCGGGCACAAACACCACATCCCATTCGAGCCCCTTGGAGGCATGGACGGTCAGCAGCTGCACGGCGTCGGGGTTGGTCTCCACGGCCGTCATCTCCAGGCCGCCCTCCTCGGACTCGGCGGTCTCCAGCCACGCCAGGAATGCCGTCAGGTCCACGCGTTCGGCCGCCTGCATGAACGTGGCGGCGGCGTCGGCAAAGGCGTCAAGGTTGCGCCGGGCATGGTGGATGCTGGAGCCGGGCTTGGCCGCCAACTCAATGTCCAGCAGCATGGTCCGCTCCACCACACCAAGCAGGTTGCTCAGGTCATCACCCACAAAAGTGCGCAGCATGCGCAACTCGTCACGCAGTGCCAGTAGCCGGGCCCTGGCCGTCTCCGTCAACGGCCGGGCCGCCTCCGGCCAATAGTCCGGGCTCAGATAGTCCAGCGCCTCCACGAGGGACGCGGCATCGACGACGTCGGCCGTCACCACCCGGCCGTTCTCGTCATCCATCGGCGTCCCGTCGCCCAAGGCTGTGGGATCAAACGCGACACGGTTTTTGGCGGCCCATTCCCTGCGACGGGCCAGGTATCGTGACCAGTCGGCAAACGCCATCAAGTCCGCCGGGCCGATCCGCCACCGCGCCCCTGTCAGCAGCCGCATGAGGGAGTCCGAACGCCCTGGATCGGCAATCACGCGCAGGGTGGCCACCAGATCCACGATCTCCGGCGCGGACAGCAAACCGCCCAGTCCCACGATCTCGTAGGGGATTCCATGCGCGTCAAAGACCGACTGGAACGTGCCGAACTGCGCACGACGCCGGCACAGCACCGACACTGTCATGGCACCCTGGGCGCCGCGGTGCGAGGTGAAGTCGCCTTTGCGGGCCAGGATTTCGGCGGCAATGGACTCGGCCTGTTCAAGTTCGGTGGCAAAGCGGGCCAGCACCACTTCCCCAGCCGGCGCGGCCGGCTTTTCGCGCAGGGGCGAGACCACCACGCGCGGCCCGGCCGCGGCCCGCTCCGCTTCGGTCAGGCCGGCCGCCAACTTTGCGTTGGCCTTGCGTTCCTGCGCAGCCGTCAATTCGGCGGACATCACGTTGGCGGCCTTGAGGATGTTGGCGGAGTTGCGCCAGGCGATGGTGAGTTCGGCAGTCGGGGCGTACCTGCCGTCGTGCTTGAGGAAGATTTCGGGGAAGCGGAACAGCTGGCCGGCCGAGGCCCCGCGGAAGCCGTAGATGGATTGGTGGGGGTCGCCCACGGCCGTGACCGGGTGGCCTCCGCCGAAGAGCTCGGCGAAGAGTTGCAGCTGGGCGTGCGAGGTGTCCTGGAATTCATCCAGCAGCACCACTTTGAAACGCTGACGCTCCATCTCCCCGGCATGCGGGACCTCTTGGGCGATCTTGGCCGCGAGTGCCACCAGGTCGCCGTAGTCAAGGGCGTTACGGCGCCGCTTCGCCTCCGCGTACCGCTGTACGAGGTCCACCACTGTGCCCCTGGTCCGCAGGACATCCAGCAGCTTGGTGGCGGCCAGGGTGCGGGGCTTGGCAGTTTCGGCGATGTACGGGAGCGCCTCGAACTCCGCGATGTATGTGTCCAGTTCGGCCCGGACGTTGAGAGGGTCCTGCAGGTGTTCGGCACATTCCCCGGCCAGGTCCATGACGGATTGGATCAGCGTGGACTTGGCAGCCGTAAAGTGCTGGTGCTCGCCGTCGTGCGCCTCCACGACGTCACTTGCCAGCTGCCATGCCTCCGCCGCACCGAGTACGACGGCGTCGCGCTCAATGCCGAGCCGCAGGCCGTAGTCCGTGACAATCCCGCTGGCGTAGGAATGGTAGGTGGAGACC
>JBAUMA010000661.1:0-5927 GCA_049578485.1 Specibacter sp. | reverse complement strand
GGCCTCGTCACCGGCTTCAATGGCCTCATGGTGGTGGCCTGCGGCCAACTCGGACGGCGTGGCCGGGGCAACGCGATCCTCGAAGAAGAAGCTGGACAGCATGGCCCGGCGCTTTTCCTGCTTGGTGACAATGCCGTTGTCGTTCGGGATGCCTTCTTCAGGAACCGGTGACTCGAAACCAACCAGCTTGTACCGCTTGTAGTCATCGACCTGGGCGTGCATTTCCTGGAACTCACCGTGCGGCAGGCGCACAATGCGTCCCGTTTCACGACCATGCAGGGCAATTTCACGGTCCTTGCGCTGCAGTGCCAGGGCCACGCGCTTGGTGATCACGAAGCCTAGGATCGGGCCGACGAAGAACAGCGCACGCAACCAGTACGTGACGTCGTTCAAGGAGACCTGGAAGTGCGTTGCGATCAAGTCGGAGCTGGCAGCCGCCCACATGACGCAGTAGAAGATGAATCCTGCAACACCGATCGCCGTGCGGGTCGGGACGTTGCGCGGGCGGTCCAGCACGTGGTGCTCGCGGTTGTCGCGGGTGACCCAGCGTTCGATCCACGGGTAGGTGAACAGCAAGGTGAACACGATGCCGGCGGGAATCAAGGCCGGAATCAGCACGTTCAGGGTCAGCGTGTTCACGCCCCACGGAAGGGGGATGTGCCATTCCATCGGGATATTGAGGATCCAACCCGGCATCAGGCGCAAGGCGCCGTCAACCCAACCGATGTACCAGTCAGGCTGGGTGCCTGCCGAGACGGGGGAGGGGTCGTAGGGACCGTAGTTCCAGATCGGGTTGATCGTGAACGTTGCAGCGACGAAGGCGATGATGCCGAAGACGATGAAGAAGAATCCACCGGCCTTGGCCGCGTATACCGGGCCGAGCGGGTAGCCGACGACGTTGCGGTCGTTGCGTCCCGGGCCAGGGTACTGCGTGTGCTTGTGGATAACCACCATGAAGAGGTGAATGGCGATCATCAGCAGGATCATGGCGGGCACCAGCATGATGTGCATCATGTAGAGGCGGCCGATGATGGCCGTGCCGGGGAATTCGCCGCCGAACAGGAAGAACGAGATGTACGTTCCAACGATCGGGATCGACTTCATGACGCCGTCGATGATGCGCAGTCCGTTGCCGGAGAGCAGGTCATCGGGGAGGGAGTAGCCGGTGAAGCCTGCCGCCATGGACAGGATCAGCAGGACACCGCCCACCACCCAGTTCAGTTCGCGGGGCTTGCGGAACGCGCCGGTAAAGAAGACGCGCAACATGTGCACAGAAACGGCGGCGACGAAGAGCAGTGCCGACCAGTGGTGGACCTGGCGCATGAACAAGCCGCCGCGGACATCGAAGGAGATGTTCAGCGAGGAGCTGTAAGCCACGGACATTTCCACGCCCTTGAGGGGCACGTACGGTCCGTTGTAGTGGGTCTCCGCCATGGACGGATCAAAGAAGAACGTCAAGAACGTGCCCGACAGCAGCAAGATGACAAAGGTGTACAGGGCCACTTCGCCGAACATGAACGACCAGTTGTCGGGGAAGACCTTGCGGCCGAATTCGCGAAGAATGCCCGAACCGCCGACGCGCTCATCAACAAAGTTGGTGATGCGGCCGGTGCTTGTCTTCGGTTCGAAGGTTGATTGCGTTGCAGTGCTCATGATTAGCCACGCTCCCAGAAGCTCGGTCCAACAGGTTCGTGGAAGTCGCTCTGGGCGACCAGGTAGCCATCGCTGTCCACGGTGATTGGCAGCTGCGGCAGCGGCCGGACGGCCGGGCCGAAGATGACCTTGCACTCCTGCGTCAGGTCAAAGGTCGACTGGTGGCAGGGGCACAACAGGTGGTGCGTCTGCTGCTCGTACAGGGCAACGGGGCAACCAACGTGGGTGCAGATCTTCGAGTAGGCAACAATGCCGTTGTAGGACCAGTCCTCGCGGCCGGGGGAGGGGTTCAGGTCGGACGGGTTCAGGCGCATCAACAACACAACTGCCTTCGCCTTCGCATTCAACTTGCCGCTCTCGAGCGCGTTCAGCGACTCGGGAATGACGTGGAACGCAGAACCGATGGTCACATCGGCAGCCTTGATGGGCGTGCCGTCGGGGTCGCGGGCCAGGCGTTCGCCTTCCTTCCACAGGGTGTGGCGAAGGGCGTTGCCGGGCAGCGGGCCCAGGTCACGGAAGATCGCAATGGCCGGCAGCGGTGCCAGGGCCATCGCACCGATGAGGGTGTTGCGGATCAACGGACGGCGCATGATGCCGGTTTCTTCGACGATGTCATCGACGATCTGGATGGCGGCAACGCGGTCTTCTTCGCTGCGCAGCTCGTGACGTTCCTCGGATACCTCATGGTCCGGCATGAGGGCGCGAGCCCAGTGCACAATTCCCGTGCCGATGCCAAGCATGGCAAAGGTGACGCCGAGGCCCAGGAACAGGTTCTGCACGCGCAAGGTGGCAATGGTGTCGTCCAGTCGAATGCCAAAGTAGGCAAAGAGGAACAGCAGGGTGCCAACGATGGAAATCCCGAACAGGATCGCCACCTGGCGCTCGGACCGCTTTGCAGCCTTGGGGTCCGTGTCGGCCAGTCGCAATCGATGTGGAGGAAGTCCCGGGTCCTGGAACTTATCCACCTCTTCGCGACCAGCCTTAGCTACGGCGTCCGAGCTTGTCGGCGTGCCGTCACTATGGTTGCCCATAATCCCCTCATCCTTCTCTTATCCCGGTGCAATCCCGGGGTCGTAATGTATGTTTCTCACGGCTGCAATGGGCAGCCAAAGTCTTGTGCCTGACGAACTAGGAGGTTCGGGACGTCAACCAGATGGTGAAGCCGATGACAACGCCGAGGACCGCGGTCCAGAGGAACAGTCCTTCGGAGACCGGGCCCAGGGAGCCCAACTTGGCTCCACCGGGGGAGCCCTGGTTCTCAATGGTCTTCAGGAAGGTGATGATGTCGCGCTTGCCCTCGGGGCTGATGTTGGCGTCGTTGAAGACGGGCATGTTCTGCGGTCCCGTGACCATGGCGCTGTACATGTGGCTGGCGGATACGCCGGCCAGGGCCGGTGCGAACTTGCCTCGGGTCAGTGCGCCGCCGGCAGCTGCTGCGTTGTGGCACATGGCGCAGTTGACGCGGAACAGTTCGCCACCAACGGCGGCGTCGCCCTTGCCGTCAATGTACTGCGCCTCCGGCAGTGCCGGACCGTCGCCAAGCGTTGCCACATAGGCTGCCAGGTCGCGGGTCTGGTCTGCGTTCATCTGTGCCGGCTTTTCAAGGGCCTGGGGCCCTTGCATCTGCATGGGCATGCGGCCCGTGCCGACCTGGAAGTCGACGGCAGCGGCACCCACGCCGGCCAGGGATGGCCCGTTGGCGGTGCCGCTGGCGCCAAGGCCGTGGCAGGTGGCGCAGTTGGCCACGAAGAGCTTCTCACCCTGCTCGACCTGGGCTCCGGTGTAGGTGGTGGTGTCGGCCTTGGCCGCATTCACGGTTGTGACAACGGCGTATAGCCCACCTGTCAGCATTAGCCCCATCACTAGCAACGCTAGTGCAGCCAGCGGATGACGTCGCTTCTGCGAAAGTGCCTTCACTTGGTGGTTCCTTTGATCTGTATCCAGCAGCCCCTAGTGAGAGCCGCAAATGCTAATTCTGCCTCGTGTAGAAGAAAACTGTATGTCAGCTTACTTCAGGACGTAGATGACCAAGAACAGGCCGATCCACACAACATCCACGAAGTGCCAGTAGTACGAGGTGACGATCGCGCTGGTTGCTTCGAAGTGTCCAAACTTCTTGGCGGCGTAGGCGCGTCCGATGATGAGTAGGAATGCAATAAGGCCGCCAAGGACGTGCAGGCCGTGGAAACCTGTGGTCATGTAGAACGCGGAGCCGTATGCGTTGGCGTTGAGGGTTACGTGCTCGGAGGTCAGCATCGCGTACTCGGTCGACTGACCGGCTACGAAGATGGCGCCGAGAACGAACGTCAGCAGGAACCACTCGGTCATTCCCCAACGGGAGAACTGGAAGCGGCGGCCTGTGCGGCGAGGCTGAAGGTTCTCCGCGGCAAACACGCCCATCTGGCAGCTGAAGGAGCTGGAAACCAGGACGAGGGTGTTGACCAGGGCGAACGGGAAGTTCAGCTTGGCCGTTTCTTCCGCCCACAGTCCACCAGTGGTGGAGCGAAGCGTGAAGTACATGGCAAAAAGGCCGGCGAAGAACATCAGCTCGCTGGACAACCAAACGACGGTTCCTACGGAAACCATGTTGGGTCGATTCAGTGTCGGATGCGCCGGGGTACTGGGGGCTTGGGTCGCAGTTGTCACATAGACATTATGTCTATAAAACTCCAGAGATCCCAATGCGAAATGCCGTTTCCGGGATCTTTTTCTACAAACCTGCGAAATTCCGGCTGATTCACAGGGTTAACCCAGCGGCGTATGCACAACACAGTGGTGGTGTCAATGGTCACAAAGCCTTGGGAGCCGGCTGTTTCGTCTAACATTTGGAGGGTGAATCCTCTTGAAGCACCCCTGGCAGCCACGCCCACCTGGCCAAACCTCATTGCAGCGCTCGTCGCCCGCATGGACCTGTCCGCGGCGGAGACCGAGTGGGCCATGAACACCATCATGGCAGGGAATGCAACGGATGTGCAGATCGCCGGTTTCCTGGTGGCATTGCGTGCCAAGGGGGAGACCGTGGCGGAGGTGACCGGACTGGTCGAGGCCATGTTGGCCAATGCACGCCCGCTGGAGGTGGATGCCGACGCGCTGGACATCGTCGGCACGGGCGGGGACCGGCTCAACACCGTCAACATCTCCACCATGGCGGCCCTGGTCTGCGCCGGTGCCGGAGCCACGGTGGTCAAGCACGGGAACCGCGCCTCGTCCTCTGCCGCCGGATCGGCGGATGTGCTGGAAGCCCTTGGCGTCCGCCTGGACATGTCACTCGAGCTCGTGGCACGCGCCGCCACGGAAGTTGGCATCACGTTTTGTTTTGCGAATTTCTTCCATCCATCCATGCGCCACGCGGCCGTGGCCCGGCGCCAATTGGGCGTTCCCACGGCCTTCAACCTGCTTGGCCCGTTGACCAACCCTGCGCACGTTGCCGCGTCTGCCATTGGAGTTGCCGATGCGCGGCTGGCGCCGCTGGTCGCCGGCGTTTTGGCGGCCAGGGGAGTCCGCGCGCTGGTCTTCCGCGGCGGCGACGGCCTGGATGAGCTGACGACGACGGGCCCCTCCAAGGTCTGGGAAGTCCGCGACCATGTGGTCACCGAGAGCGACTTTGACCCCCTTGACATTGGCATTCCCAGGGCCACCATCGACGAGCTGCGCGGGGAGAATGCAGCATACAACGCCGACGTGGTGCGCCGCATTTTGGATGGTGAACGCTCCCCTGTGCGCGACGCCGTCGTGCTTAACGCGGCAGCGGGCCTGGTGGCCTTCGACCCCAAGGCCAACGGCACATTGCAGGAACGCCTGCGGTTTGCCGCGTCCCGGGCGGAAGCGGCGATCGACGGCGGTGCCGCCGCCAATGTGCTCAAGCGCTGGGTCTCCCTGAGCGCCGAAGCGCACTAGACCGCGGCTCGACCAGGCAGGAGGCTAAACCAAGGCTCCGACAGCTTGCACGGCCAGTGACACCAGGCCCTCGTCGGTGACGAAGTAGCTGGAATCCTCGGCCTGTGCCGCCGCGGTCATGGGCAGCGGACGGGCATGCTCCACCACGCGCTTGGCGGACAGGTGCACATCCTGCAGGCCCGCGGCGTTGAAGGCGGCAAAGTCCGTTATCTCCACACCCCCGCCAGCCATGATGTCCAGGCGGCCCGCGGCGGCCCGGTGCATGGCGGCCAGCTGGTCCAGGCCGTCCCCGGCACGGGCATGGCCGCCGGAGGTCAAAATGCGCTGCACGCCAAGGTCGGCCAAAAGCGGCACGGCAGCAACGGCGTCGGACTCGC
>JBAUMA010000660.1:0-2213 GCA_049578485.1 Specibacter sp. | reverse complement strand
GCCGGGGTGTGCGCGGCCGGCTGGGCCCCGCCGTTGAAAGCAAACCCGGAGGCCGTCTGGCCGGCTGCCGGCTGGCCCGGAACGGGCGCACCGGGCACGGGCTGGCCCGTCCCGGCACTGGGCCCTGCGGACAAGGCGAGCGCAGGTTTGGGTGCAGCCGGACGGCGTCGGGCGGGAACGGCGTCGCGCGCAACGGGGTGGGCGGGAACCTCGGCACGGTTGGCGAAGTCCGAGGCGAACAGCGGGATCCACGGGGCCAGCACGGTGGCGGCCAACAGGATCAGGGAGCCGACCAGGCCCACCAGGTAGGCCACCAGGAAGTTGGTGACGGTGCCCAGGAAGAAGTAGGCGGTGGCAAAGCCGGCCACCACGGAGGCGAATTGGTCAATGGAGAGTGAACCGACACGCGTTTTCACTTCCGGGCTCATCCGGCGGACGCCGAACAAGGCACCAACGGCCATGGGCAGGACCACGCCGATGCCAAGGAAGAACAGCCCGCTCAAGCTCCACAGGTTCCCCGTCAGGCCATAGCTAAAGACCAGGGGCAGCACGGAGGCCACGAAAATTACCAGCACGGCACCGAGCACCGTCAGGTCGCGGGCGGTCAGCGGCCCGAAGACGGCCTGGCTGGTCGCCGGGCCCTTGCGTTCTGTCGCCACCGCGATGGTGGACGCATTTTGCTCAATCATTTGGGTCACTCCTCAAAGTCACGATTCAGTTACAGCCTAGTGAACGCCGGGAAGCAACACTAGCCAGCCACAGCCAAAACTGCGCGCATGGGCAGAACTCCCCTACAACGCAGGGCCGACCGCCGCCCATTGTGGCGCGCATATGACAGCAGGGCCCCGCCATCGCTGTGACGGCAACCACGTTTGGCCCCGCAAGGCGATACAGTAAAACCTGGACCACAACGCTGTGCCGCCATCAACCTTTCGAGCACCTATTTCGGTGTCACAGTCCGTGGTGTGCGGCATCCGTCAAGTAGGAATGAAGGGGTTAGAAGATGTCCAAGGACACCACCGCAGGGGCAGACACCAGCGGCGACGCGCTGGAGAATCTCTCCACCGAGAACCGCCAGTTTGCGCCCAGTACCGAATTTGCCGCCAACGCAGTCGTCAAGGCCGACGAATACGACGCGGCCAATGCCGACCGCCCGGCCTTCTGGGGAAAGCAGGCCCGCGAGCTGCTCACCTGGAGCAAGCCGTTCACCAAGACCCTTGACTGGACCAACCCGCCGTTCGCCACCTGGTTTGAGGACGGCGAAATCAACGCGGCCTACAACGCCCTGGACCGCCACGTCGAGGCCGGCAACGGCGACCGTGTTGCCATCTACTTCGAGGGCGAGCCCGGCGACACCCGCACCTACACGTACGCCCAGCTCACCGAAGAGGTCAAGAAGGCCGCCAACGCCTTTGAGGCGCTCGGTCTGGCCAAGGGCGACCGCGTGGCCGTCTACCTGCCCATGATCCCGGAAGCCGTCATCACGCTGCTGGCCTGCGCCCGCATCGGCGCGATCCACTCAGTGGTCTTTGGCGGCTTCTCCGCCGAGGCCCTGCGCTCGCGCATTGACGATGCCCAGGCCAAGCTGGTGGTCACCGCCGACGGCACCTTCCGCCGCGGCAAGCCCAGCCTCCTGAAGCCCGCCGTTGACGAGGCGCTGGCCGAATCCGGCCACTCGGTGGAACACGTCGTCGTGGTCAAGCGCAACGGCGAGCCCGTCAACTGGGTTGAGGGCCGCGATTCCTGGTGGGATGACACTGTAGGCGCTGCATCCACCGAGCACACCGCCGTGGGGCATGCCGCCGAGCACCCGCTGTTCATCCTGTACACCTCCGGCACCACGGGCAAGCCCAAGGGCATCCTGCACACCACGGGCGGCTACCTGACCCAGGGCGCGTACACGCACCGCGCCGTCTTCGACCTGAAGCCGGAGACGGATGTCTTCTGGTGCACGGCCGACGTCGGATGGGTCACCGGCCACTCCTACGTCACCTATGCGCCGCTCATCAACGGCGCCACCCAGGTCATGTACGAAGGCACCCCGGACTCCCCCCACCAAGGGCGCTTCTGGGAGATCGTGGAAAAATACAAGGTGTCCATCCTGTACACGGCCCCCACGGCAATCCGCACGTTCATGAAGTGGGGCGAGGACATCCCCGCCAAGTACGACCTCTCCTCCATCCGCCTGCTCGGCTCCGTGGGCGAGCCCATCA
>JBAUMA010000659.1:0-5405 GCA_049578485.1 Specibacter sp. | reverse complement strand
ACGACATGGGCACCCGCGCCGTCACTCGGGGCTTTGTGCATTTCAAGGACGCCTGGATCCCCGAGGACCACCTGATCGGTGACGAAGGTGCCGGATTCACCCAGGTGATGCAGGGATTTGACTTCAGCCGTGCCCTCATTGGCCTGCAATGCATTGGTGCGGCCGCAGTAACGGTGCAGGAAACCTGGGCGCACGTGTCCTCCCGCCAGGCCTTTGACCAGCCGCTGAGTAAATTCCAAGGCGTCTCCTTCCCCCTGGCCGAAAGCGAAACCCTGCTGACGGCAGCTCGGCTGCTGTGCTACCAGACGCTGTGGCTCAAAGATGAGGGCTTGCCGCACACATCCCAGGCGGCCATGTGCAAATGGTGGGCCCCCAAAACCGCGTACGACGTCATCAACTCCTGCCTGTTGTTGCACGGCCAGTTCGGCTACATCCAAGACCTCCCCATTGAACAACGCATGCGGGACGTCCTGGGCCTGCAAATCGGCGACGGCACAGCCCAGATCATGAAACTCATCATCGCCCGCCAGTCCGTTGGCCGTGAGTTCGCACCCTAAACAGCCCCAGCACCACACTTCACCACCCCCTCCTCCAACCCACAACTGCAAGGATGCAACCCATGGGAAAGCTTGAAAACAAAATTGCCATCGTGACCGGCGCCGGAAGCGGTATTGGTCGTGGCATCGCCGAAAAGTTGGCTGCCGAGGGCGCCACCGTCATTGTCGGGGACATCAACACCGACGCCGCCGCGGAAACCGCGGCTGCCCTGGGCAACAACTCCATCGGCGTCAGTGCCGACGTCACCAACCGGGAATCCGTGGATGCCATGGTGGCCGGCGCCGTGGAGAAGTTCGGCCGGATTGACATCCTCGTCAACAACGCCGGCTGGGACAAGGTGGAACCGTTCCTGCAAAGCAAGGTGTCCGACTGGGACCGGGTCATCGCCATTAACCTCTACGGGACCCTGCACTGCAGCCAGGCTGTCTTGGCCGTCATGGCCGAACAAGGCCATGGAACCGTCATCAACATCGGTTCTGACGCCGGCCGGGTCGGTTCTTCCGGGGAAGCAGTCTACTCGGCTGCCAAGGGCGGCATCATCGCCTTCACCAAGACTGCCGCCCGGGAAATGGCGCGCAACAAGGTCACCGTGAACTGTGTTTGCCCCGGTCCTGCCGACACCCCGCTCTTTGCTGGCATCAGCGCCGAGAACCCCAAACTGCGCGAGGCCCTCGAGAAGGCCATTCCCCTGCGCCGGCTGGCCCAGCCCGCCGACCTGGCCAACGCCGTCGCCTTTTTCGCCTCAGATGAAGCAGCCTTCATCACCGGCCAGACGCTGTCCGTCAGCGGCGGCCTCACCATGAGCTGATCTCCATCCGGGGTCCAGCGTTTCTCTCAATGACGAGTGTGAAGGGTTTGCACCATGACTTTTGAAACCATCCTGACGGCGGAGCAGACGGAGCGCTTCACGGCCTCCGGCGACTGGCACAACAAGACGCTGACGGACTTTTTGGACCAGGCCGCCGCCGCAACGCCGGAAAAGACGGCCAGCGTGGATGCCCGCCGCAGCATCAGTTATGCGGAGCTGAAGCAACAGGTGGACAGGTGTGCGCTGGGTCTGCTGGAACTGGGTGTGGCACCCGGGGACGTCGTCTCGATCCAGCTGCCCAACTGGATCGAATGGCTGGTGGTCCACTATGCGGCCGTGCGGATCGGGGCCATCACCAATCCGCTGATCCCCGTGTACCGGGACCGCGAAATTACTTTCATGATGGAGCGGGCCAAGGCCAAGGTGCTCGTTGTTGCGGCCAATTTCCGTGGCTTTGATTTTCCCGCCATGATCGAGCGACTCCGGCCAAAACTGCCCAGCCTGGAACATGTCCTCGTTGTGGACGCCGGGCCCGAGCTCGCCGAAGGATTTCACAGCTGGGAGGAGTTCATGGCTACGGCCTGGGAAGATCGCCGTGACCTGGCTAGTCTTACCGCCCTTCGCCCCGATCCCAACTCTCTCTCGCTGCTCATTTTCACCTCGGGAACCACCGGGCAGCCCAAGGGCGTCATGCACACCCACAACACCCTCGTTGCGGGCAGCCTGCCGTGGCCCGACAAACTGGGCATGAACCAGTCGTCCGTCATCCACATGGCCTCCACCTTCGCCCACCTCACGGGATACCTGTACGGAGTGTCCCTGCCACTCCAGCTTGGCGCCACCGGCATCTTCCAAGACGTGTGGAAGGCCGAGGCGTTTGTTGAGCTCGTGGAAAAACACGGCATCCAGCACACCTCCGGAGCGACACCGTTCCTGCACGACCTCCTGGTAGCCACCAACCTGGCAGACCACGACGTCTCCTCTCTCAAACGCTTTTGCTGCATGGGCGCACCCATTCCGCGCGTCATGGTCCGCCAGGCACTCCAGGAGCTACCCGGCATGAGCGTCTTCGGCGGGTGGGGCCAGACCGAATGCGGACTCGTCACCATGGGCAGTCCCACCGATCCCTTGGAAAAGATCATCACCAGCGACGGGCGGGCGCTGGGCGGCATGAGCATCCGCATCGTCGACTTGGACGGGGCCGTACAGCCGGCAGACGCCGAGGGCCGCCTTCAGATCCAAGGCCCGTTCCTGTTCCAAGGCTACCTCGGACAACTTGACGCGACCCGGGAGTTGTTTGACGGCGACTGGTTCGATACAGGGGACCTAGGCAGCATCGACGCCGAGGGCTACTTGAAAATTGCCGGCCGCACCAAGGACGTCATCATCCGCGGCGGCGAAAACATCCCCGTGGCCTACGTCGAAAATGTGCTCTACGAACATCCCGACGTCGAGTCTGTCGCTGTTATCGCCATTCCCCACCCGCGCCTGCAGGAAACCGCGTGCGCTGCCGTGATCCTGCGCGAAGGCGCCCCGGAACTCACCTTCGATGCCATGAAGGCGTTCCTGCAGGAGAAGGGCGTGGCCAAGCCATACTGGCCCGAACGCCTGGAAGTGGTCTCGGACTTTCCACGCACGCCATCGGGCAAGATTCAAAAGTTCCAGCTGCGCGACCGCTTCACCGCCTCCGAAATCGCCACACAGGCCGCCGCCGGCGCAACTGCCAACACCCCAAAGGAAACACGATGACCACCAACACCACACCCTCCGGGACTGCACAACGCTCCGACGTGCTCAACCTTGATGCCCTGCTCAGCTCCGACGAGCTTGCGCTGCGGGACACGGTCCGGGCCTTCGTAGACCGGCGGATTCGCCCGAACATTGCTGCCTGGTACGAGGACGCCGTGTTTCCCACCGAAATCGTGAAGGAAATGGGTGCCCTTGGCCTGCTGGGCATGCACCTGAAAGGGTACGGCTGCCCGGGCCGCTCCGCTGTGGAGTACGGCATCGCCGCCATGGAACTGGAAGCCGGCGATTCCGGTTTACGCACCTTCGTCAGCGTGCAGGGCTCTCTGGCCATGAGCGCCATCCACAAGTGGGGTTCGGAGGAGCAGAAGAACGCCTATCTTCCCGGCATGGCGAAAGGTGAGATCATCGGCTGCTTCGGCCTGACCGAACCCACCGCAGGCTCCGACCCGTCCTCCATGGCCACCTTCGCCCGTCGCGACGGCGACGGCTGGGTCCTCAACGGTGCCAAGCGCTGGATTGGGCTGGCCTCGATTGCCCAGATCGCTGTCATCTGGGCCATGACTGACGACGGTGTCCGCGGCTTCTTGGTGCCCACCGACACTTCCGGTTTCACCGCCACTCCCATCCAGGGGAAACTCTCGATGCGGGCCTCCATTCAATGCGATCTGACGTTCGACGACGTTCGGCTGCCAGCAGGTGCATTGCTGCCCGGCGCGAAGGGGCTTCGTGGCCCGTTCTCCTGCCTGAACGAGGCACGCTACGGCATCATCTGGGGCACCATGGGTGCCGCGCGCGACAGCTATGAAGCAGCGTTGGCCTACTCACTGGAACGGCTGCAATTCGACAAGCCGCTGGCCGCCTACCAAATCACGCAACAGAAGCTGGTCAACATGCTCCTGGAAATCCAGAAGGGCACCCTGCTGGCCATCCATATCGGCCGGATGAAGGATGCCGGCACGCTGGAACCGGTGCAGATTTCCGTGGGCAAGCTGAACAATTGCCGTGAGGCCATCCAGATCTGCCGTGACGCCCGCGCCATTCTGGGCGGCAACGGCATCACCCTGGACTACTCGCCGCTGCGCCATGCCAACAACCTCGAATCGGTGCGCACTTATGAAGGCACCGACGAGGTCCACACCCTGATCCTGGGCAGCCACATCACCGGCATCCCCGCCTTCCGCTAGGAGCGCCATGAGCTACGAAACAATCCTGACTGACATTCGCGACGGGCTCGGCATCATCACCATCAACCGGCCCGAATTACGCAATGCCCTCAGCCGCACGGTGCTGGCAGAGATCGCCACGGCGCTGGACGCGTTCCGCGACAACTCAGAGGTGGGCGTGGTGGTCTTCACCGGGGCCGGCGAGAAGGCCTTTGTGGCGGGCGCGGACATCAACCAGCTGGTCGGCTACACCATGCTGGACGGACTCACCGCAGCGATGGCGAAACTGTACGACGCCATTGAGGCGTACGAGAAACCCACCATCGCCGCCATCAACGGCTTCGCGCTGGGGGGTGGCAACGAGTTGGCCATGTCGTGTGACATCCGCATCGCCTCCGCCAACGCCCGCTTCGGGCTGCCAGAGACCAACCTGGGTGTGCTGCCCGGGGCCGGCGGCACGCAGCGGCTGTCCCGGCTGGTAGGCAAGGGACGCGCCGTCGAACTTATCCTCACGGGCCGCATCTTCGAGGCGGAGGAGGCGCTACGGATCGGGCTCGTCACAGAGGTGACCGAACCGGGGGAGCTGATGGCCGCCGTCGAACGCACCGCCGGGCTCATCCTGGCCAAGGGTCCGCTGGCCATCCGCCTGGGCAAACTCGTCATCAACAACGGCAGCGAGACGGACCTGCGCACCGGGCTGTTGCTCGAGCGCCTGGCCCAGTCGCTGCTGTACACCAGCAACGACAAGGCCGAGGGTGCGGCCGCCTTCCTGGAAAAGCGCCCGGCCCGCTTCGAAGGGAATTAAGGAATGGAAATCAAGAACATCCTGGTGGTCGGCGCTGGGGCCATGGGCTCACAGATCGGCATGGTCGCGGCACTGGCCGGGTACAACACCACCATTCAAGATATCGCCTCGGAGTCCCTCGAGGCGGCCCGGGAGCAACTCTCGGGGCGTCTGGACAGCTCGGTGGCTAAGGGCAAGATGACCCGCGTGGACGCGGACACCGCCTTGGCCAGGCTGACTTTCACCACCTCGCTGCAGGAAGGCGCTGCGCATGCCGACCTGGTCATTGAGGCTGCCACCGAGAAACTGGAGATCAAAAAGGCCATCTTCGCCGCACTTGATG
>JBAUMA010000658.1:0-4833 GCA_049578485.1 Specibacter sp. | reverse complement strand
CATCCGCGGCCATCAGCGAAACCGTCCCGAGTCCGCACGCGTAGGGCAGTTCCGGCAGGGCCGCAGCCAGCGCCAGGCCGGCCCGGATGCCCACGGAGGAGTCCAGGGCCGAACTGACCACCGCGGGAAGTCCGGCCTCGGCCACGATCTCCAACGCCCGGCGCACGCCACCCAACGGCGCGGCCTTGACCACCAGCAAGTCGGCGGCTCCGGCCCGGGCCACGGCCAGCGGGTCGGTGGCCTTGCGCACGCTTTCGTCGGCGGCGATCAGCACCGAACCGCCCAGGGCACGCCGCACGGCGGCCATCTCGGCCACGGAGGCAACCGGCTGCTCGGCGTATTCCAGCCCAAACACGCTCAACATCTGCAGCGCCTGCACCGCCTGGTCCACGTCCCAGCCGCCGTTGGCATCCACCCGGATCAGGGCGTCGGGCAGCAAATGCCGCACCGCCCCCACGCGCCCGGCATCCTGGGCCAGCGACTGCCCCGGCTCGGCCACCTTGATCTTGACCGTGTGGACGGCGTCAAAGGCACCCAGGACTGCCGGCACCTCCGCGGCGGATACCGCCGGCACCGTGGCGTTGACAGGAATCCAGTCCCGCACGGCTTCCGGGTAACCCAGCCAGCCCGCTTCCAGGGCCGAGGCCAGCCACCTGGCCGATTCGGCGTCGTCGTACTCCACAAACGGGGAGAACTCGGCCCATCCGGCGGGGCCGTCAAGCAGCAGCACCTCGCGTTCCAGGACACCGCGGAATTTCACGCGCATGGGCAGCGTGACCACGTGGGCGGAGGCAAGTATTTCATCGAGGGAAGGCACCAAAGGCATGAGATCACTGTAGCCCCGCCGCCAGCTTGCTTTCATGAAACTGTGGGAACCTAGAATTGATGAGTACGCATGCCGCCCGGTCCCACCATGGAAACCACCTGCCCGAACGAGCCGCCATCGCGGCAGCACCGTTCGTTGTCAGTGCCCTGGTCTGCCTTGCCGGACTCATGGCCACCTATGTGTTCTTCATCAGGACCACCTCCGGGCAGTTCATGGATGAATCCGCCCTGGTGCAGGCCGCCGTGGCCCAACGGTTCATCGGCACGCAAACCTCCCAATGGCTTGACTTCCTGCCCGTGACCTCGGTGGTGCTCGCGTCGGTGGTGGTGCTGTTTGTGACCCTGGCCCGGCGCCGCTGGAAGTCCGCCGGGATTGCGCTGGCCGCCATGGGCGCGGCCAATCTCAGCACGCAGCTGATCAAGCTCGCCTTGCCCGACAGACCCTCGGTGGGCATCGCCACCCTGGCTTTCAACTCGTTGCCGTCAGGCCACAGCACCCTTGCGGCCAGCGCCGCGGCGGCCGTCTTTTTGGTCGTGTCCCCTCGCTGGCGTCCGGCCGCGGGTTTTGTGGGTGGCAGCTACGCCATCATGGCGGGCGTGTCCACGCTGATCAACCAATGGCACCGGCCGGCCGACGTGATGGCGGCGTTCTTCGTCGTCGCCTTTTGGGCACTGCTCGCGGCGCTGTTGATCCTGCGCACCGGCCCCCGCTGGAATGTCTGGCTGGGCCCCGATTCGCATTGGGCCTCGCGCCGCTGGTGGACTTGGCTGGCTGGGCTGATAGCGGTACTGGCGGGCCTCGCGGCCGTGCTGATCCTGCGCGTCGAAGTGGGCCGTGACCAAACCAGCACCACCGGCTACTTCTTTGCCGGCGTCGGCCAGATCATGGCCGTGGGCTACGGCCTGACGGCGCTGGGCACGTTGTTTTTGACCCGCCAGGTACGACGCCGGAGCTGACGTTGGTTTTCCGGCCCGCCCGGGTGCCGGGCCGGGCTGGGATCGGCCGTCAGCGATGCAGCCAGGGTCCCGGCCACGAATTCTTCCCGAGTGGCCATCCCGTCCGAAGTTTCCGTACTCGTTTGATCCGGCCGAGCAAGCGCGCCGACACCCGGCCCAGCTGTTCCCACAAGGTCCGGCGGAAGGTCACTAGTCGAGAGCTCATGGTCCCATGCTTCGCGGCCCGGCTCCGGGCGTCAAGAATTACTTTGGCGCAGTACGGCTTTCATCGGCCCTGGCGGTGGACCGTCTGGTTGCGCGGCACCCAATAGCCCAGCACGGCAGCCGCGGCCAGGCCGAGGACACCCGCCACCGCAATGCCGAAGGCCAGCGAAACCGCCGCCGTGAGCAAGGCGAGGATGGCCGGCCCGCTGGACCCGCCGGCGTCGGCCATGAACCGCCAGATGCCCAGGAACTGCGCGCGTCCGTGGCGGGGAGAATAGTCGGCACCCAGGGTCATGATCAGGCCCGAGCCGATGCCGTTGCCGAAGCCGATGAGCAGGGCGGCCAGGAGCAGCGTGGTGGCGCCTCCCGTCAGCGGAATGAGCAGCAGCGCCAGGCCCATGAGCACCATGGATGGCACGGCAACCCAATTGCGCCCCTTGCGGTCCATGACCTTTCCGGCGGGGTAGAACACCAGCATGTCAATGGCGCCGGACAGCCCGTAGATCAGCGATGTTGCGGCGGGACTGAGGCCCAGGTTGTCTGCCCAGAGCGGCACCACGACCTGCCGTGAGGACCGCACGGCACTGACCAGCAATACGCCAATGCCTACGGTCAGGAACACCTTCCGGTGCGCCACCATCAGCGACCGCACCGTGGGCATGGGGCCGGACGGTGCGGGCCCCTGGCTGCTCACAAGGTCCGGCAGGCCCCAGGCAACCGCTCCGGCTGCCGCGACGGCGATGGCCGCCACCCAATACGCGCCGGCCAGGCCCACCAGGTGAATGAGGAGGGCGCCGATGAACGGCCCCGCGAACAAGCCAATCCGGCCCACCCCGCCCAGCGTGGACATGGCCCGTGCCCGCATCAAGGGCGGCACGGCTTCGGTCAGGTAGCTTTGCCGGGCCAGGTTGAACACGGCCGCCGCGGCGCCGATCAGGAACACGCCCAGGGCCAGCAGCCACAGTTCGTGGGCAAAGATGCACAGCAGCATCGCAACCAGGCTCAGTGAAGCAGCCCCCACCATGCCGGCCCGCTCGCCAAACTTTGCCGTAATGATCGACGCCGGAATATTGCTCACCAGCGACCCTATGCCGATCAGGGCCACCACCAGGGCGGCACCGGCCAGGCTGGAGCCCATGCTGCGGGCGCTCAGCGGGATCACCGGCAAGATGGCGCCCTCGCCAATGCCGAACAGCAGGGAGGGTCCAAACGCCGGAATGGCGATGGACCACAGGCTAAAGTCACCGGGGCGCGCGTTTTTACTCACTGGCCCAACTCTAGACCCGGCCCGCCATCTGCGCCGCGAACTCTGCCGTCACCGGCCTTCCATGCCCGGGGATCATGACCGGATACCGCCCGCCCATCGTGGCCAGCTTTCGCAGCACCCGGATCCATCCGGCGGAATCGGCGTCATCAAATTGCGGCTCGGCACCCTCCTCGAGGACGTCGCCGGCGAACAAAACTCCGGGGGAACCCACCATGAGGTCGCCGTCCGTGTGCGCGGGACCAAGCGTGAACAACTCCACCACCAGCCCGCCAAGATTCATTTCGACGGAGTCCTTGTCCACCAGGTGCGTGGGCACAACGATCTCCGTAAGGGCGCCCTCCCCCGCCGCCATTCCGGGCTCGACGCCGGCCACTGCCTGCCGCTGCATGTCCCCCGTCGCTGCCATGGCCCTGGCGGCGTTGGCGTGGGCCCAAAACTCGGTGACGCCGTCGTGCCTGAGGACCGCGTTGCCGAAAAAGTGGTCCCAGTGGGCGTGTGTGTTGGCCACCACCAGGGGCAACTCCGTCAGGGTCCGCACGGCAGCCAGTATCTCGGCACCGTGGACAGGGCCGCAGCCGGTGTCGACCACCAGTGCCCGCTCCATGCCCACCACGAGGCCAATGTTGACCAAGGCCCTGTCGGCGCGGCTGGCCAGAACGTAGCTGCCACCGCCAAGATCCCGCCACTGTTGGGGTGCCTCCATGAATCCTCCCGGGGTTGGTGTTCCCCAGCCTAGAGGTCCCAGCCTAGAGGTCTGCGAGCGCGGCGGCCGGGTTTTCCATGGCATCGGCGATGAAACGCAGGAACCCGGCGGCCACGGCCCCGTCGCAGACCCGGTGATCGAACGCCAGGGTGAGTTCGGTCAGTTTCCGTACACACAGCTGCCCGTCAACCACCCACGGCTTGTCGGTGATGCGCCCAATCCCCAGCATGGCGGCCTCCGGGTAGTTGATGATGGCCGCCGAACCGTCCACCCCAAATACGCCGTAGTTGTTGATGGTGAACGTGCCTCCGCTCAGCAGCGCCGGGCCCGCCCGTCCGTCCCTGGCAGTGTTGGCCAGTTCGCGGATGGCCCCGTCGAGTGCCCGGGCGCTGCGCCCCTGCGCGCCACGAAGCACCGGAACCATGAGCCCACGGTCGGTTTGGGCCGCGAAGCCAAGGTTGATGCCATCAAACTCCACCACGGTCTCCGTTCCGGCTTCGCTGACGAGCTGCGTGTTCAGCGCCGGGAACCGGGCCAGACCGGCCGTGACGAACCTCGCCACGAACGCCAGCAGGCTCGGCGCGGTGCCGTCCTTGGCCTTCAGTGTTGCCCGAAGGTCCACGAGCGCCGTGGCATCGACGTCCACCCAGACGGTTGCCTCGGGGATCTCGCGGCGGCTGCGGGCCAGGGCGGCTGCGGCGGCCTTCTTCACCCCGGTCAAGGGGGTGCGTGCCAGCATGTGCAGGCCCGTTCGGGGATCGACGACACCGGCCCCGCCCGCCGCCGGTGTCCCGACGGGCGCAGCAGTCACTGTTTGAACGGGCACGAGTGTGGGCACAGGGGCCATGGCGGCCTCGACGTCGCTGCGCAGGATCAG
>JBAUMA010000657.1:0-3492 GCA_049578485.1 Specibacter sp. | reverse complement strand
CGGCGAGTCCGTCGGCGAACGGGCCGGAGATCAGGGCCGGGAAGAAGCCGCGGCCGGTGAGGTAGGCGGCGTCGGACGGCGGCAGTTGCGACAAGGTGGCCGGGCCCAAGAGGGTCTGCACCGGGTTGTAGCCCAGGAGTGAGGCGAACAGTACGGAGACCGGCGGCAGCCCCGCCACACGCCCGGCGTCGGCGGGGGTGACCCCATGGGCCGTCAAGCCGGCGGTCAGGGTTTGCGGCAGGGAGCCGGCCAGTCCGGTGACCATGAGGGAGAAGAACACCCCGATGGACAGCACCATGGCCGAGTTTTGGAACGTGGCGCTCATCCCGGCGCCCACGCCGCGCCTGGTGGGCGGCAGGGCATTCATGATGCCGGCCCGGTTCGGGGCGGCGAACAAGCCCATGCCCACACCGTTCATAAGCAGGGCCAAGGCGAACGTCCAATAGTGGAAGTCCACCGGCAGTAGCAACAGCCACCAGAAGCTCAACGCGGCCACCACCATGCCTCCCGTGGCCAGCAGCCTGGCCCCGTGCTTGTCCGAGAGCCAGCCCGAAACCGGCCCGGCCACCAGGAAGCCCGCCGTCAGCGGCAGCATGTAGATCCCCGCCCACAAGGGGGTGGAGGCGAAGTCGTAGCCGTGCCGGGGGAGCCAGATTCCCTGCAGCCAGATGATCAGGATGAACATCAGCCCGCCACGGCCAATGCCCGAGAGCAGGCTGGCGAGGTTGCCGGCGGTAAAGGCCCGGATCCGGAACAAGGCCAGGTGGAACATGGGCTCGGCCACGCGGGTTTCGACGATGCAAAAGACCACGAGCATGAGGGTGCCGCCGATCAACGCGCCCAGCACCCACGGGTTGCTCCATCCCATGGTGTGGCCCCCGAAAGGCTGGATGCCGTAGGTGATGCCCACCAGGACGGCGACCAGCCCGACCGCAAAGGTCAGGTTCCCCCACCAGTCGGGCCGGGCCGGCACCCGGATCCCGGTGTCGTGCAGGCGCAGGTAGGCCCACACGGTGCCAAAGACGCCTACCGGCACGGAAACCAAAAAGACCAGGCGCCAGTCGATGGGGCCCAACAGGCCGCCAATGATCAGGCCAAGGAAGGAACCGGCGATCCCGGCCACCTGGTTCAGGCCCAGGGCCAGGCCGCGCTGCTCCACCGGGAACACGTCGGTGATGATGGCGCTGGAGTTGGCCATCAGCATGGCCCCGCCCACGCCCTGGAACACGCGCATGATGATCATCCACAGCACCCCGGAGGTGCCCTGCAGCCAGGTCAGCGACAACGCGATGGAGAAAACGGTGAAGAGGGCGAACCCGGCGTTGTACATCCTGACCCGTCCGTACATGTCCCCGAGTCGGCCGAAACTGACCACCAGCACGGCCGTGACCACCATGTATCCCATGATGAGCCACAGCAGCAAGCTGGTGTTGCCCGGGGCCAGGGGGTTGATGCCCACGCCGCGGAAGATGTCCGGCAGGGCGATCAACAGGATGGAGGCGTTGATCGTGGCCATCAGGATGCCCAGGGTGGTGTTGGACAGGACCACCCACTTGTAGCGCGGGTTGTCCAGGTCCCGCTCGCGCCGGGCGGCGGCCCCGGACACCCGGCTGCCTTGCTTGGATACCGCATTGACGGTGCCGTGCACCTGTGGTTCAGTCACGCTCATGCGCCCCTTGCGTTGGTGGATACATGCCAAGGGCAGCGGCTTATTGGTTACCTCTGTCAACTAACAATAATAGTCCCGCCGGCAGGCGAAGGAGCTGGGAGCTTGCCCCCAATGGTGGGTGCGCGCATACCAGCAATGGATTGTTGAACAATTTGCGGATATAGGTCATTCTGGAAGCAGCACACTTCTAGAGACTGGGATCACAATGGCCACGATTGACCTGAACAGCGACGTTGGCGAGTCCTTCGGCAACTGGACCTTCGGCGACGACGCCGCCATCATTGCCAGCGTGTCCAGCGTCAATGTGGCCTGCGGCTTCCATGCGGGGGACCCCTCGGGCATGAGGGCCACCTGCGCGGCGGCGGCGGCAGCCGGCGTCACCGTGGGCGCGCACCCCGGATACCGGGACCTGGCCGGGTTTGGCCGGCGCTTCATCGACATGGCGCCGGGCGAGCTCACGGACGACGTTATCTACCAGATCGGCGCCCTGCAAGCGCTCGCGGCAGGCGCCGGCACCGCCGTCAAATACGTCAAGCCGCACGGCGCCCTCTACAACACGATCGTGCACCATGCCGGCCAGGCGCAGGCCGTGGTGGACGCAGTGCTGGCCGTGGACCCGGCCCTGCCGCTGGTGGTACTGCCGGGCTCGGAAATCCAGCGCGCGGCCACTGCGGCGGGGCTGCGCACCGTGGCCGAGGCCTTTGCCGACCGCGCCTACAACCCCGACGGCACCTTGGTATCCCGCCTCGAACCCGGCGCCGTGCTGCACGAGGTCCGGGCCGTCGTCCAACAGGTCCTGCAGATCGTGGGCACGGGGACCGTGACGGCCATCGACGGCACCGTGATTGGGGTGCAGGCCGCCAGCATCTGCCTGCACGGGGACGCGCCGGGGGCCATTGCCATGGCGCGGGCCGTGCGGGAGGCCTTGCAAACCGGCGGCCACACCATTGAAAGCTTCGTGTAAGTGCCGGCCGTGAAGCAATCGGAAATCCTGGCCATCCTGCCGGCGGGGGACCTTGCCATCCTGGTCGAGCTGGGCTCGCTCGATGCCGTGCTGCGCCTCCAGGCGGCCCTGCAGGCGCAGCCTCCCGAAGGGCTGGTGGACGTCGTGGCCGCGGCCTCCACCGTGCTGGTCGTGACGGCCGGTACCGCCGATGCGCGCAGGATCGCCGCACACGTGCGCGCGCTGGACCTGAGCCGGGCGCCGGAGACGGATGCCGCGCTTGTCACGATTGACGTTGTGTACGACGGCGAGGACCTCGCCGAGGTTGGCCGGCTCACCGGCCTGGGCGCCGACGGCGTCGTGAACGCCCACACGGCCACCCCTTGGACCGCAGCCTTTGGCGGCTTCGCCCCCGGGTTTGCCTACCTGGCTGCCGGCGACTCCCGGCTGGGGCTTCCCCGCCGGGCCACTCCGCGCACGGCAGTGCCTGCCGGTGCCGTGGCGCTCGGCGGTGCCTATTCGGCCGTGTACCCCCGGCAATCGCCGGGGGGATGGCAGTTGATCGGCCGCACCGACGCCGTCCTCTGGGACCTGGCCCGCACCAGCCCGGCGCTGATCAGGCACGGCAACACTGTACAGTTTAGGGCCGTGCGCGCCGGTGTCCTGGCGCCGGATGCCCGGGCAGCCACACAGTCCGTTTCCCCGCCTCCGGTCGGTTCCGATCCTCCCGCGGCGGGCCTGACCGTGCTGCGCGCCGGCCTCCAGTCCACCATCCAGGACCTGGGCCGGCCGGGCTGTGCGCATCTGGGCGTCACGGTCTCCGGCGCCCTGGATCGCGGTGCCCTGCGCCAGGCCAACCGGCTGGCAGGCAATCCGGTAG
>JBAUMA010000656.1:0-2729 GCA_049578485.1 Specibacter sp. | reverse complement strand
GATCTCGACTAGCTCGATCACCGCAAGCCCGATCACCGGAGGTCCAGCAGCTTCACCGTGGTGGCCCGCATGTCCATCTTGCGCACCTTGCCGGTGACGGTCATGGGGAACTCGTCCACCACCAGCACGTAGCGCGGCACCTTGTGCCGGGACAGGTGCCCCTCGCAGAAGGCGGCGATGCCGGGTTGATCCAGGGGCGCGGCGCCAGGCTTCATGAGGACCCAGGCGCACAATTCCTCGCCGTACTTTTCATCCGGGACCCCGATCACCTGCACGTCGGCAATGTCGGGGTGCGTGTAGAGGAACTCCTCAATTTCGCGCGGATACAGGTTCTCGCCTCCGCGGATCACCATGTCCTTGATGCGCCCCACGATGTTGACGTAGCCGTCCTCCAGCATTACTGCCAGGTCGCCCGTGTGCATCCACCTGGCCGCGTCGATGGCGCCTGCGGTCTTTTCGGGATCGTTCCAGTAGCCCAGCATGACCGAATATCCCCGCGTGCAAAATTCGCCGGGCGCGCCGCGCGGCACCGTCAAACCGGTCACGGGGTCTACGATCTTCACCTCAAGGTGGGGGTGCACCCGGCCCACGGTCTCGGTGCGGTGGGCGACGTCGTCGTCGGTCATGGTTTGCATCGACACCGGTGAGGTCTCGGTCATGCCGTACGCGATGGACACCTCGGACATGTGCATTTCGCTCATGCACCGCTTCATGACCGCCACGGGGCAGGGCGAGCCGGCCATGATGCCGGTGCGCAGGCTCGAGAGGTCGTATGAGGCGAAGTCGGGCAGGTTTTGCTCGGCGATGAACATGGTGGGCACGCCGTACAAGGCCGTGCACTTCTCGTCCTGGACGGCCTGCAAGGTGGCGGCGGCGCTGAAGGCCGGTGCCGGAATGACGATGGCTGCCCCGTGCGTGGTGGCGCCGAGATTGCCCATGACCATGCCAAAACAGTGGTAGAACGGCACCGGCACGCAGAGGCGGTCCGCTTCGGTGAACTTGATGGTCTCGGTCACGAAGTAGCCGTTGTTCAAGATGTTGTGGTGGCTCAGCGTGGCACCCTTGGGGGAACCGGTGGTGCCGGAGGTGTATTGGATGTTGATGGGGTCGTCGGTGCCCAGGGCTGCCAGCGCCTGCCCGACGGCGTCTGCCGGGAGGGTGGCCCCGCCCGCCACGAGCGCATCCCAGGACTCGGTGCCGATGTACACGGTGTCCGTCAGCTCCGGGCATTCCGGGCGGACGTGGTTGATCATGTCTTCATAGGCGGATCCGCGGAACTCGGGGAGCGCCACGATCATGCGCATGCCCGACTGTTGCAGCGCGTACTTCAGCTCGTGGGTGCGGTAGGACGGGTTGACGTTGACCAGGATGGCGCCGATCTTGGCCGTGGCGTACTGGATGAGCACCCATTCGGGCACGTTGGGCGCCCAGATGCCCACCCGGTCGCCCTTGACGACGCCGGTCGCCAGCAGCCCGCGGGCCAGTTCGTCGACGTCGTGGTCCAGTTCGGCGTAACTCCACCGCCGGCCCGACGCGATGTCCACCAGCGCCTCACGGCCGGGGAAGCGGGCCGCCGTCCGGGCGAAATTCCCGCCAATGGTTTCCCCGAGTAGGGGTGTTGTTGAGGTGCCCGAAGTGTAGGAAGAGTGAACGTCGTTGGTCATGGTTTGATGCTAGCCCCGGATTCGGCCAATGTGCGCCAATTCACTGTCGACGTTTGTGCCGGGTGCCGGGCCGTTGGATCCTTTCCGGCAGAAACCCACGCCCCACCAGGCGGGCCACCACGGGGCGGGCAACCCTCGCCGCCAGTGTGGCCGCCCGGGCCTGCCACGAGCTGAGCTCTTGGTTGCCGGATGCCGCGCCCGAAATGACCCTGTGGACGCGTTGTTGCAGGGGCTGCATCAAGCGCACCGGCCATTCGCGGCGGCGTTGCACCCTCGCCATGGCCTCTCCCGTCGGCTCGCCGGCCAACAAGGCGGGTGCCAGGAAGCGGGCGGCGGCCACGGCGTCCTGCACGGCGTAGTTGACGCCCACGCCGAAAACCGGACTCATGGCGTGGGCGGCGTCGCCGATGCACAGCAGTCCGGGCACCGACCACTGGCTCAGCCGGTCAAGCTGCACCGACAGCAATTTGACTTGGTCCCAGTCCTGCAGGGAGTCAAGGCTTGGCGCAAGGAAAGGGGCGTTGGCACGGATTTTTTCCCGGAAAGCCTCTAGGCCGCCGGACTTGACTGCCTCAAAGCCGCCCTTGGGGATCAACATGCCCATCTGGTAGTAGCCAATCCGGGGAATGGTGACGAGCAGTGTTCCGTTGCGCAGGTAGCCCAGCGTGTCCGGTGGCGGTGACGGGGGAGTGGGCAGGCGGAACCACAACACATCGATGGGAACGCCCGTGGCGTCGGGGTGCAGGCCGGCTGCCTCCCGCACCGTTGAACCGCGGCCGTCAGCCGCCACCGTCAAGGCAGCCTCGATGCGCAGCGGCCCGTCCGGCCCCAGCGCCCGGACTCCGGCGACGGCGTCGTCCTGGTGCAGCAGGGACGTGGCTTGGGTGCCCATCAACAGGTGGAAGGTGCCAAGGGTGCGGCCCTCCTCGGCCAGCAGCTGTAAAAAATCCCACTGGGGCATCAGCGCGATCCGCTTGTTGGGCCCGCGCAGTGTGCCAAAGTCGACGGGCCGCAACCGGGTACCGCCCACAACGATGTCCAAGGTGGTGATACTGCTCTGTGGAA
>JBAUMA010000655.1:0-4068 GCA_049578485.1 Specibacter sp. | reverse complement strand
CGCTGCAGATGTTGAGCGTGTTTGGGCTGGAATATGCCGAGCAGCCGGTTGCCTCCGTGGCCGAGATGGCCGCCGTGCGGCGTGCCCTGGGCGGTTCGGTGTTGATCGCCGCCGACGAAAGCGTGCGCAAGGCCACCGACCCGCTGGCCGTGGCCCGAGCCGGAGCCGCCGACCTGCTGGTGGTCAAGGCTGCGCCGTTGGGCGGTGTGCGGCGGGCGTTGGAGATCGTGGCCGAGGCCGGGCTGCCCGCCGTGGTCAGTTCGGCGCTGGACTCCTCCGTGGGAATCCGGGCCGGCTTGGCGCTGGCCGCGGCCCTGCCCGAGCTGCCCTATGCGTGCGGACTTGGCACGGTCTCACTGATGGCCGGGGACGTTGCGTACCAACCCCTGGTGGCGGTGTCCGGTGGAATCCCCGTGCGGAAGGTGGTGGCGGATCCGGACTTGCTGGCCCGCTTTGCGACCCCCGCAGAAAGGCGCGACTGGTGGCTGGCCCGCCTGCGGCGGTGTTACGCGCTGCTGTAAATCCGTTGCCTTCAGGGCTGCGGTTGGCGCGTTAGCGGAGACCGGGATTGCGGCGAATGGCCACCCCGCCAAACACCGCGGCAGCGGCCCAGATGGCGGACAGGACAAGCCACGGTGCCGGTGTACCCGTGATCATGGCAACGATGCAAAACACCGCCAGTCCAAGCATTGCGGCCGTGGCCAGATTTTCAAAAAGGGTGCCCGTACCAGGTCTCAAACGCCACTGGGTAAGTTCCAGGCGTTCCTGCCAGCGAGGCAAACGCCGGTCGACCGCCAGTGACACCGTCGTGACTCCCACGATCATGATGGATGTGGCCGGCCCGGCCCACCCCAAGCTGAGCACCCCGAGCGTCGCGTAGACGGCAATGAGCAGGAACACGCAGGCCAAGGGTGCACCCTTCGTGGCCGAACGCCCCCAGGGGCGTCGCTGATAATTGGTGTTGCCTGACATCACACGCCACTTTCCCCCAAGACAGCCACCGGCTGATTTCCCGACCCTGCCAGCCGCCGCGGGCCACTGTCAAGGGATGGCATGCCCCGCAGTCCTCGTGCCCGGGCCAGGCGCGTTGGGGGAGCCCGGGCCTCGGAGGCCAAGGGTCTCGAGCCGTCCGGCGAGAACTCTGGCCAGGACCTGATGGCCGCTGGCGTCCAGGTGGACGGCGTCGGCCAGGGAGCCGGCCACCCCGTAACGACTCAGCCAATCGCCGACGCTGATGAACTCCAGGCCGTTGCGTTGGGCGAATCCTGCCAGCAGGCCATCCACCTGGGTCCGCCGTCCGCCGCCATGGCCGGCACCTTTGGCGAGGGTGCCGATGAAAAGGAACTTCGACGTCGGATAGCTCGCCTTCAGGTCCTTGACCAGGCGTGCGGCATTGGCCAGTATCACGGCGTCGGGCACCCCTCGCGTGGCGTCGTTGCCGCCGCCCTGGACCACCACCAGCGCCGGATTCCCAAAGGGCAGCCGGGTCTTGCCGCTTTCCACGCCGTCGGGATAGTTCGCGGCCTTTGAAGTCCTGGCGGCAAATCCAATGCCACCGGCACCGACAAAGCGAACCGCATACCCTTGGGCCGACAGCCCCCGTTCCACCCAGGTGTCGGCGCCCTTGACCCCGGCGGCGCCGCTGGATTGGGAATCTCCAATCAGCACGGCTGTCCGGCCGACAGAGGGGTCAATCACTTCCTCGCGGCCCGATGCCGGATTCAAGTACAGGGAGCCGGCTGGAAGATTCCACGGTGTTGGCGTGGCGTCCGGTGTTGGCGTGGCGTCCGGAGTTGTCATGGGGCGGGGCTGGGCCGGAGCCGCCAGCGATGGCGTTGCCCCTGCCAGGGCGGCCGGTCGTGTGGTCGCGCCGAGGCCGCACCCGGCCAGCGCCAGGGCGCACACGAGGACGGCTGCCCAGCTGCGGAGTGCTCTGCCGCGATACATTCGAAGGTCCTTACCTTGCTGTGGTGCTGCCACGGAACCCATACCCACCCACAGTGATTTCTTCCCCGCTTCCGCGATGCCCGGGCTGCCTGAATTCTACGCGGCCGTCCACCCGGCACGGGGCGGATGATTAGATGGGGGCGTGACAATACTGAATTCCATGGATGCTGCACGATACGTGGTTGATGCGCTGGAACGCGCCGGAGTGCGGCACGTGGTGGTGGCACCGGGTTCCCGGAGCGCCCCGCTCGTCTATGCGATGGCCGAGGCTGAGGCCGACGGCCGGCTCACCACCCACGTCCGGATCGATGAACGGGTGGCCGGCTTCACCGCCTTGGGCTTGGCCCAGGGCTCCGGCCGCCCGGCCGCCGTGCTGACCACCTCCGGCACGGCCGTGGGCAACCTGATGCCGGCGGTCATGGAGGCCAACCATGCCGGCACGCCGCTGCTGGTGCTCTCCGCCGACCGGCCCGAGGAACTCCGCGGCACCGGTGCCAACCAAACCACGGTACAACTGGACCTCTTTGGTGACCATGTGCGCTTTGCCACCGACGTTGCGGCCGGAATCGACCCCACGAGCGCCATCGCCACCGCCCTGAGCGCAGCCCAGGGCCGGCTTGCGGATATTCCGGCCGGCCCCGCCCAGGTCAACCTTGCCTTCAGGGACCCCCTGACACCGGCACTCGACGGCTCCGAATGGGAACGCCTCATGCCGGTGGTCGAGCCTGTCGAAACCCCTGGATCTCGCTCCCCAGGCGCTCCCACCGCTCGCGCGCTCGCGGCGGGGCCCTCGCGCCAGGGGGCCCCTGCTCGATCACCGGAGGCTCGATCGCCGGAGGCGCTGCCGGCCAGCAGCCACCGCACGGTGGTCCTGGCCGGGCACGACGCCGGTCCTTCCGCCGAGTGGTTTGCCCGCATGTTGGGCCTGCCGCTGCTGGCGGAGCCGTCGTCGAACGCCAGGTTTGGTCCCAACGCCGTGGGCCCGTACCGGCTGTTGCTTCAGAAGTTTGGGGCGGACAGCGCGCACCCCATCGAACGCGTCGTGGTCTTTGGCCGGCCCACCCTCTCCCGGCCCGTGGCCCAGCTGCTGGCCAATACCCAGGTGGAGCGCGCACTGTACCTGCCGCATCCGGTCTCCTGGTTTGAGGCGGGGCGGCGTCCGGAACTGGTGCTCACGCAATGGGACCAGGTGGTGGGCTTTGCCGGCCACGGCCCGGATGGCTGGCTGGAGGCCTGGCTCGATGCCGGCGCCCAGGCCGAAACAGCGCTGGACGCCGTGCTGGCGGACTCCGCCGTGCCCGGGACCCTTACCGGACCGGCGGTTGCACGTGCCGTCTGGGCCAGGGTCCAGCTGGATGCGGCGCGCAACACTCCCGGCAACCTCATGCTGGGATCGTCCAACCCGGTTCGCGACGTCGACCTGGCCGGCAGGCCCACTGCGGCCGCGCCGGATGCGGGCACCAACGTTTTCGCCAATCGTGGCCTGGCCGGCATTGACGGAACCATCGCCACGGCCACGGGAATTGCGCTGGCCACCGGTGCTTCGACGCGCGTCCTGCTGGGGGATGTCACGTTCCTGCACGATTCCGGCGCCCTCCTGCGCGGTACCGGAGAACCGGCGGCGGACATCCAAATCATTGTCCTGAACGATGCAGGCGGTGGAATCTTCTCCGTCCTGGAGCACGGCTCCTTGGCCCAGGCACCCAACTATGCGGCCGCCGTCGAACGCTTCTTTGGCACGCCGCACAGCGTCAACCTTGGCGCGCTGGCCGCGGCCTACGGCTGGGACCACACGCTGGTTCGCACGACGCCGGAACTCACCGAAGCGCTGGCCGCACCTGTGACGGGCCGCAGCATCATTGAAGTTGCCGCGACCCGCGAAGGCCTCCGTGAGCTCCACGCCCGGATCCACAAGGCGCTGAGCCTGTAAAGACATCAGTGGCGGAGCCGGATCGGGAGGCAGGAGCCGTGGGCCCCGGAGCGGGGATGGATTTTCAAAGGCCGCCCGCGGCCGAGAAAATCTTACTGCCCGCGAGGGGCCTACGGCTCCTGATCTCCGGACTTCTACAGCACGCGGCTGAGGAACTCCTGGGTCCTGTGGTGCTGCGGGTTGGCGATGAT
>JBAUMA010000654.1:0-1894 GCA_049578485.1 Specibacter sp. | reverse complement strand
GGACCCCAACGGGGCCCAATCGGCAGCCGTACGCACCGAGCTTCAGTCCGATTGCTACGCCGGAATCTGGATGCGCTACGCCTCCACGACACCGGCACCGGGCAGCTCCCAGCCATTCCTGACACCGCTGACCCAAAAGGACCTCAACGACGCGTTGTCCGCGGCGTCGTCCGTCGGTGTCGACAGGATCCAGCAGGCCGCCACGGGCCGCACCAACCCGGAATCCTGGACCCACGGCTCCAGCGCGCAACGCCAAAAGTGGCTCTACACCGGCTACCAAAAAGCGGACCTGAAATCCTGCGACACCTTCGCCGTCGCCAAGATCTAGAACGAGCGCACAACGACAGAACCGCCGCCGCCCATGAAGGGCGACGGCGGTTCTTCAGTCTGGAGCTGTGCCCGGCCGCGGGAGCAGCCGGGGAGAGGGGGCCGGGGGTGGCATCGGGCGCCACGGCGACACACCGACGAAGTCGTGTGTGGCGCGTGCGGGCGGGCCCCCTCTCCGTGGCTGCGAAGCGGCCACGGCCAGGCACGTGACTAGA
Organism: Specibacter sp.; assembly: GCA_049578485.1. Taxonomy (GTDB): domain Bacteria; phylum Actinomycetota; class Actinomycetes; order Actinomycetales; family Micrococcaceae; genus Specibacter. The sequence goes on along the minus strand of JBAUMA010000654.1, from coordinate 1,352 downwards.
TGTTGAAGCCGAGGGCCCGCATCTGGTCGCGGCCGTCGTCGGTGATCCGCTCGGGACCCCACGGCGGCATCCACACCCAGTTGATCCGCCACTCGTCCACGATGGGCCCGAGGGAGTTTTCAACCTGTTCCTCGATGACGTCCTGCAGCGGGCAGGCCGCCGTGGTCAGCGTCATGTCCAGCAGCAGGGCGCCGTCGTCGCCGTAATGCAGGTTGTACAGCAGGCCCAGGTCGACGATGTTGACGCCGAGCTCGGGGTCAATGACGTCCCGAAGGGCTTCTTCAATGTCCTCGAGGTCGGCCTGCGCACCCGCCGCGGCGGGAGTTGATTCGCTGATGTCTGTCATGGTTCCTTCTTCGCGATCGGTGGATCGGGACAGTGGTTAGGCTGTGGCCGTTTCGGCAACCTGGAAGCGGTCGTAGCCTTCTGCCTCCAGGCGGTCAGCCAGTTCCGGGCCGCCCTGCTCGGCGATGTTGCCATCGACGAAGACGTGCACGAAGTCGGGCTTGATGTAGCGCAGGATGCGGGTGTAGTGGGTGATGAGCATGGTGCCCAGCCCGCCGGCCTCGATGGCGCGGTTGACGCCCTCGGAGACAACCTTCAGTGCATCGACGTCAAGGCCGGAGTCGGTCTCGTCGAGGATGGCGAACTTCGGGTTCAGCAGCTCCAGCTGGAGGATCTCGTGGCGCTTCTTCTCGCCGCCGGAGAAGCCTTCGTTGACGTTGCGCTCGGCGAACTCCGGCTCGATGCGCAGCTGCGCCATGGCAGCCTTGACGTCCTTGGTCCAGGTGCGCAGTTTGGGGGCTTCGCCGTCGATGGCCGTCTTGGCCGTGCGCAGGAAGTTCGTAATGGTGACGCCCGGGATTTCCACGGGGTACTGCATGGCCAGGAACAAGCCGGCGCGGGCACGCTGGTCAACGGTCATCGCCAGGACGTCTTCGCCGTCGAGGGTGATGGAGCCGCTGTCCACGGTGTGGCGCGGGTGGCCGGCGATCGTGGAGGCCAGGGTGGACTTGCCGGAGCCGTTGGGGCCCATGATGGCGTGGGTTTCGCCGGTCTTGATGGTCAGGCTGACGCCCTTGAGGATCGGCTTGACGCCCTGCTCGGTGGCAATGCTGACGTGCAGGTCCTTGATTTCCAGAGTAGACATACTCTTATTTCTCCTAAGAATGAATGATGCGCGGGCCGCTACTGCGGGCTGACGCCATTAAGAATGTTGGTGACGTCCACATAGACGTCGCTGCCGTGAACGGCAAGGGCAAAGACAGGCACGGGCTCGAAGGCCGGCAACGTCAGCGGTTCGCCTGTTTTCAGGTCGAACGAGCTGCCGTGTGCCCAGCATTCGATGGTGC
>JBAUMA010000653.1:0-1924 GCA_049578485.1 Specibacter sp. | reverse complement strand
AGAATGAGTCTTCCGCTCATCAACCGGCTGCTGGGCGTCTTGGGCCGGAGACGCCACTACCGCTAAAGAGTGAACCAAGCGACTAAGTCCAGCGTAAATGACCGCGCTCCCGGTTGTTAGGAGCGCTTTCTGGAGCGAACCAGTATCGGGTAAAGAGCGAGAATGGCCAGCAGGAAAAGGGACATTATGGTAGCGACGATGATCGCTTCGGCCAAGCCGAGAACCACATCAAACACCAATGTGGTGGTCCCGACGACCAACAGTCCGATCAACCACAAGACGATGCGCAGTATGTGGTGACCGGAAGCTACAAGCCGGTCCTTCACCTGCAGTCGAAAAAGCTCCCGGTGCATCGCTACTGGGACCAGCATCAAACAGGTCGCCATTGCGGCAAGAATGACGTTACATAGGTACAAGGCAGTGGCTGCATGGTCAAGGTTGGTGAATCGCGACTGGAAGGGAAGCGTGAGAAGGAAGCCGGCAATGATTTGGGTTCCCGTTTGCATAACTCTTAGTTCCTGGAGCAAGTCATCCCAGTGGCGATCGCGTTGTTCGTTGCGGGTTTCGTTGCGTCCGCTTCCGGCAGCCAAGTCACCAGAGTGGCTATCTGCAGAGTCCAATTCCATACGATCCTGTGCTCCTTAGTTGCTGCTGCTGCTGGGAGCCGCTATGACTTTCGTGGCTTTTCGATCAGTTCTGGCTTGCATTGGGCGGAGTGCGGCATGAGCCTCGCTTCTTTGGCTGCGCTCCCTAGAGCAGACAACCTCAGCTCTACGGAGGCCGGGAATTCCCGCCCTCCGGAAAGGTAGCCGAACGACTATCTTTTGGGCTGCAGCTAAACTTCTGGTCCTATTTTTCAGGTGACGCCGACCCTTGCATGTCGCCACATCGTGCTCTGGACCTTCAGACGGGGATTCTACTTTGTTGGCATATCGTTATCCTTGCTGGTCTGGGCTAAGGGGATGAATCGACAATTGTAGTCATCGTGGCCGTGTGATCCAAGCGGCTGTCGTCTGAAGGTGCTGGGGCATGTGTTTTAGGGTGTGGGGGTTCCGCCGTTGATGTTCAGGGTTTCTCCGATCACGTAGCTTGATTCTGGTGAGGCCAGGAAAACGTAGGCGGGAGCTAGCTCAGCGGGTTGACCGGCCCGACCTAGTGGCGTGTCTTTTCCAAATCTTGGTAGTTTTTCCTTGGGTTGGCCATCGCTAACTTGCAGAGAAGTCCAAAATGGCCCGGGTGCGATGGCGTTGACACGGATTCCGCGCGGGGCTAGTTGCTGGGCGAGTCCTTTGGTGAAGTTGTTGATGGCCGCCTTGGTGGCCGCGTAATCGATGAGGTTAGCGGAGGGGTTATAGGCCTGAATAGAGGTCGTGTTGATGATGGTGGCGCCGGCCGGCAAATGAGGCAGGGCCGCTTTAGTGAGCCAGAACATTGCGAAAACGTTCGTGGAAAAAGTCATCTCGAATTGTTCGTCGCTGAGATCCTCCAGGGCGTCGATGGAAACTTGCTTCCCGGCATTGTTCACGAGGATGTCTAATCCGCCGAGTTGCTCCACGGCATCCGCCACGAGAGCCCGGGCTGCCTTAGCCGTGGAGATGTCGCCTGGTAGTGGTATCGCTTTCTGTCCGGTGTCGCGAATGATCTTTACAATCTCCGCGGCATCGGGTTCTTCCACGGGTAGGTAGGAGAGTGCGACGTCGGCGCCCTCTCGGGCGTAAGCAATGGCGACGGCGGCCCCAATTCCAGAATCGGCGCCAGTGATGAGCGCTTTCCTGCCCCTCAGACGCCCAGAGCCGCGGTATGAGAGTTCCCCGCGATCTGTTGAGGGATCAAGATCGCGGTCTAGTCCTGGTTCATGCTGGTCTTGCTCTGGTGGGCTGATGCTCGCGTAGCGGGTGACAGGGTTTTGGAATGTGTATTGATC
>JBAUMA010000652.1:0-10998 GCA_049578485.1 Specibacter sp. | reverse complement strand
CATCCGCGTCGCCTGCGACCGCAGCACCGGCCCCGGCGCGCGCGCAGAGCTTGGCTCCGGCGCCGGTGGACGACGGCGGGCAACCGGACTTATTCTCCATGCTCGAGGACGCGCCCGACCCCGCCTTTGCCGCGCAGCCTGACGACTCACTGGCCGTCGTGGTCGAACTGGAACGGGAGCTCCTGGACCCGGCGGTGCGGGCAGACCCCCTCCGCGCCGGAGAGCTGCTGCACCCCGACTTCGAGGAGATTGGCGCGTCGGGCCGCCGCTGGTCACGCCAGGAGATCCTGGCCATGTTCAGTGACGAGGAAGCAGCCAGCACCAGCCTGGAGGTGCTGACACTCAACCGCTTGGATGCCGCTACGACCCTGCTGACCTACCGGAGTGCGGGGTCGGCGGGGAGTGCGCTGCGCAGTTCCATCTGGCAGCTCGAGAACGGCCGCTGGCAGGTCCGCTTTCACCAGGGAACCCCGGAGTCCTAGTCTGCGGGCCCTGAGGGGCCGGTACCTAGTGGGCGGTGAACATCCTGGTGTTTGCTTCCTCGGCCTGCGCATATTGGGTTGCGGCCGTGGAAAGGGCACTGTTGATGCTTTCCAGGGAGGCCTCCACCCTGATCTGGGTGGCGTGCCACTCCTGGAGCAGGGCCTGGAAGTTCGTGGCCGCGGTGCCCGTCCACGTCCCCTGCAGGTCCATCAGGTTGCGCTTCATGGAATCCACCTCCATCCGGATGCGGTCCACCGATCCCTTGACCGCGGTGCTTTTGACGGCAAGGTCGTCGCTGTTGACATTAAATTGGGCCATCACTGGCCTCCTTTGCCTCAGTTGGGCTGGTTCAAAACCAGGTGTCTCCCACGCTAGGGGCGTCATGGCGCCGGCACCACGGGGCAGGGGCCGAATGTGCGGGAGTCAGCCCGCCGAGCCGCCTGTGGAGGGCCCATGACCGGTTCCGGGCGAACCCGGGGCTGATCGCGGGGCCTGGGTGGGCATTGGCGGCACGTCCGTTGCCTGCGGTGCGTCCTGGGCGACGTCGTCGTCGGGGGCCTGAAAGGGTAACTCGATCACCATGGTGGCACCGCCTCCCGGGGTCTGCTCCAAACGGACCGTGCCTGAGTGGGATGCCACAATGGCGGAAACAATGGCCAGGCCAAGACCGCTGCCGCCGGTGTTGCGGTCGCGGGAGGAATCGGCGCGGTAAAAACGTTCAAAGATGCGCGGCGCCTCGTCGTCGGCGATGCCGGGCCCGTGGTCGCGGATCTTGATGACCGACATCTTTTGGCCGCCCACGGTGCGCGGGCCCACCATGATCTCCACGGGCGAACCATCCGGGGTGTATCGCAGGGCGTTGCCCATGAGATTGGTGACCACCTGGCGCAGCTTGGCCTCGTCGCCCACTGTCGGGGCAGGGGCTCCAGGGCCCCCGTCTAGGCCGACGACGGAGAAGGTGCGGTCCCGCGCGGAGGCCCGGGCGTCCAGTACGGCGTCGTGGCCGATCAACAGTAGGTCCACCGGGCGCAGCTGCAGCGGGCGTTGTTCGTCGATGCGGGCCAGCATCAGCAAGTCTTCCACGAGCTCGCCCATGCGCTTGGCCTCGCTTTCAATGCGGCCCATGGCGGTGCCCACGTCCTCGGGCGATTGAATGGCGCCGTGGCGGTACAACTCGGAGAAGCCGCGGATGGTCACCAGCGGCGTGCGAAGTTCATGGGAGGCGTCGGCAACAAAGCGGCGCATGCGTTTCTCGGAGGCCGTGCGTGCGGCAAAGGCGTGCTCGATGTGGGCCAGCATGGTGTTCAGCGAGCCGGAAAGCCGGCCCACCTCCGTGTCGGGATTTTCAATGTCAACGCGGCGGGAGAGGTCCCCGGCGGCAATGGCGGCGGCGGTCTTTTCCACCCGTCCCAGCGGCCTGAACGACCTGGTGACGGTCCAGTAGGCGATCATGGTGCCCATGGTGATGGCCAGGATGGCGACGCCGGCAATGACCACGGCCAGCCGCTCCATGGTGTTGTCGAGGTTTTCATACGGAAGGCCCACCACCACGTAGCCTATGAAGCTCCCGGAGCCCTGAAAGTCTCCAGGCCCCAAGGTGAAGGGCTGCGGGGCGATGATGGTGACCCGCCAGGGCGCCCCGCCGTCGGAGCTGGGAACGGTGAATTTCTTGCCGCTAAGGGCCGCAGCCTGGGACATGGTGTAGTTCGGGTACACGGGTTTGTCATTGCCCGGGCGGTTCTGGGATGCAAGCTCGCCGGTGTCGTAGTGGAAGCCCACATAGTAGTCAAAGCCAAACGGCGACCGACCGGTGCTTTGGGAATCCACCGTGCCGATCGAGACGATCGTCTTTTGGAACGTGGTCAGCTGCGAGTCCATCTGGTCTTCCAGGAAGGTGTGCAGCAGCAGGAACGTTGTGGCACCGAGCGCCAAAAGCGAGAGCGACAACAGGGCGCTGATGATCGCCACCAGCTGTGAGCGCAGCGATGCGTTCTTCCACAACGTAATCAAGGGTCTTAGCGCTTATCTGCCGTTCGCAGCACGTAGCCCACGCCGCGCTTGGTCTGGATGAGGGCAGGGAGCGAGGCGTCGGTGTCCACCTTGCGCCGCAGGTAGGAGATGTAGGACTCCACGATCGAGGCGTCCCCGTTGAAGTCGTACTCCCAGACGTGGTCAAGGATCTGGGCCTTGGACAGCACCCGGTTGGGGTTCAGCATCAGGTAGCGCAGGAGTTTGAACTCGGTGGGGGAAAGTTCTACGGTCTTGCCGGCGCGGCGCACCTCGTGGGCGTCGTCGTCGAGCTCCAGGTCGGCAACCCGCAGTACGGCGTCGTCGTCCTCGGTGGGTTGGGTGCGGCGCAGCACGGCACGGATGCGGGCCACCACCTCGTCGAGGCTGAATGGCTTCGTCACGTAATCGTCGCCGCCCACGGTCAGGCCGGTGACCTTGTCCTCGGTGTCGTCACGGGCCGTGAGGAACAACACGGGGAAATGGCGGCCGGCGGCGCGCAGGCGGCGCGTGACGGTGAATCCGTCCATGTCCGGGAGCATGACGTCCAAAACGGCAAGGTCTGGGTTGTGCTCCTCGGCTGCGGCCAGGGCCTCGCGGCCATTGGCTGCAGCAATCACTTCAAAACCGGCGAACCGGAGCGAGGTGGAGAGCAGTTCGCGAATGTTGGGCTCGTCGTCAACAACGAGCAGCTTAGCTTCTGGTCCGGTCTTCTTCACCATTTAAGTCTCCGACCATTGGCTGGGAATAAGCTGACTATTCCGTGGGTATGTACTGTCAGCTTACGCTCAGGCGGCTCCCAGCGGCTAGTGGGTAAGCGTGAGTATTTCCTTTTTCCGGCACGACGGCGGCACTCCGGCGGCAGTTGGCACCGGAGCGGTGGTGGGCCAGACTGTGGGCATGGATCCTGAGCCAGCCGCCGCGCAGCATGCCGCGTCAGACGCCGCCGATGCGCCGAAAACCACACCCGCCACCCTCCGGATGGCCAGAATTCCGGCTGGCGCCATTGAGCTGCGAGACGCGCGGAGCGGCACTTCCCGCACCGCTGCACTGCGGGCCTTTGAGATCGGCAGAACCACCGTCACCGCGGGACAGTGGGCTGCCGTTTCCGGATTTGCCGGACCAGTGGCAGGGGACGCTGTGACTGTTCCCGCGCACCCTGTGACCTGGCTTGAGGCGGTGCGGTGGTGCAATGCGGCCTCGGCTGCGCAGGGACTGGACCGTGCCTATGACATCAGCGGCCGTGACGTGATGTGGAATGTGGGCGCCGGGGGCTTCCGGCTCCCCACCGAGGCCGAGTGGGAGTTTGCCTGCCGGGCCGGGACCTCTGGGCCGGGATATGGCGCGTTGGCCGATATTGCCTGGACCGCGGCCGACCGCCTCGACGGGCCCCATGCTGTGGCACTGAAGTCCCCCAACGCCTTTGGGCTTTTCGACACGATCGGCAACGTCTGGGAATGGTGCTGGGACTACGCAGACACGGCCCGGTACGGCGACTACAGGAGCCTGCGGGGCGGCGGCTGGGACGATCCGGCATGGAGTGCCAGGGCATCCGTGCGCCGGGGGAGTGCACCCGATGCCGTGTTGGAGGACGTCGGCTTCCGGATAGCCCGCGGAGCAGTCGGCGAGCCCGGGGCGCAGGCGGCGCAGGGTTGGGCGGCGGAGGTAGACCGGCGTCGTGCCGATCTCCGCGGCCCGCGCCCCATCGGGTGGACGCCGTTGCGCGGGTTGCAAGGCCCAGGCATTGTTGGAAAGCGGTTTCCGTACTAGTGTGAGTGACCCGACCACTGTTGAAAGGCGGCCCCATGCCGTTGGCGTTTTCCACCCTGGGCTGTCCCGGCGACACACTTGCGCAGCTTATCGGCACGGCCCTCGCGGCGGGTGCCACCGGCCTGGAACTACGGGCCGCGGACGGTGAATTCGTGCACCCGGCCATGACCGCGTCCGGGCGGGCAGATGTCAGGGCGGCGTTGGCCGATGCCGGGCTGGAAGTGCTGGCTCTGGCCAGCTACGTCAAGGTATGTGACCCCGATGGTGCGGTCGACGCCGAACTTGCCTCCGCCGTCGACCTTGCCGCAGACATTGGCGCGGCCAATGTGAGGGTGTTCCCCGGTGCCGGGCTGGCCCCGCATCGGGCCGGGACGCCCCTGCCGGACGTGCTGGCGGCCGCCGACTCGCTTGGGGCGCGCCGGCTCACGGACGCGTCCGCCCACGCGCGGGCCAGGGGCGTCACCCTTGCGTTGGAGACCCACGACTCCCATCCGCGGGGCGCGGACATCCGGCGCATCCTGGAGCTGCTGCCGGACGGGGCGCCCGTGCGGGTGATCTGGGACCTCATGCACCCGTGGCGCCACGACGAAGCGCCCGAACGCACGGCCGAACTCCTGGCGGGCCGGCTCGCCTACGCCCAGTTCAAGGACGGCGTGCGGATTCCAGGGACCAACGAGGTCACGCTGACCCTGCCCGGGAACGGCGCGCTCCCGCTGCGGCAAATGCAGTCACTGGCGGCCGGCGTATCCGCATCCCAGGGTGAAATAGATCCTTGGGTGTCCCTGGAGTGGGAACGCGCCTGGCACCCTGAACTGCCGCCGCTGGCCGACGCCCTGACCGCCTTGAAGTCCGTCCTCGCCTGACAAAGGCAAGCCTCCATAAGTGAAGGAACCCATGCAGAACTCCGCAACGCCCCGCCGGCCCAATGTGGTGGTCATCGTCTCCGACGACCACGGCTACGCCGACCGCTCGATCCTGGGCGTCCGGGACGACGTCATGACCCCGGCGCTGGACCGTTTGGCCGCCCAAGGCACTTCCTACAGCGACGCTTACGTCACGGCTCCCATCTGTTCGCCGTCGAGGGCCGGACTGGCTGCCGGAAGCTACCAGCAGCGCTGGGGTGCGCGCTGGTTCACCGACTCGGAAATCTGCCCGCCAAACGTGCCCACGATTGCCGAGCTCCTGCGCGATGAAGGCTATGTGACGGGATACTTTGGCAAGGTCCACTACGGCACCGAACACCACGGCGACCGCGGCACCCCGCCCCGCCACGGCTACGACGAGTCGTTTTACGGGCTCGCCGGGGAGTCCATGGGCCGGCTGAACTACCTCCATCACTCCGAGGAATCCGTGGCCGGCTATGGTGCGGCCGCGCAGCCCATGGCCGTGCAACCCCTGTGGAACGGGGACGAACCGCAGGAGCTGGAGGGCTTCCTCACCGAGGCCATTGGGGAACGCACCCGCACCTTTGTTGCCGACCACGCGGATGAGCCGTTCCTGGCCATGGTGGCCTTCAACGCCGTCCACAACTTTTGCTGGCAGCTGCCGGCCGAGGAGCTGGCCAAGCGGGGCCTACCGGCCCATGAGGACTGGAATCCCGGCGCCGGTGAGTACATCGACTGGTACGACGGCGCCATCAGCCCGCACCTGGAAAACGGCCGGGCCTACTACCTGGCCCAACTGGAGCTGATGGATGAACAGATTGGCCTCATCCTTGACCAACTCGACGAACTGGGCCTGGCCGAGGACACCATCGTCATCTACCTCACCGACAACGGCGGCTCCACCTGCAACTACGGCGTGAATCTGCCCTTGCGCGGCACCAAGTACACGCTGTGGGAGGGAGGGGTGCGCGTCCCGTTCCTGCTGCGTTGGCCCGGCCGCGTTCCTGCCGGAACAACGACGCCGGCCCTGGCCAGTTCCATGGACATCCTCCCCACCGCCTTGGTTGCGGCGGGTGCCGACCCGTCCGCCTATGCGCACTGCGACGGCCGCGACCTGTTGGACCCGGACGGCGCAGCCGGCCACGAGGCCCTGCATTGGGACTGCGGCTGGCAGTGGTCGGTGCGCCGCGGCGACTGGAAGCTGAGCTGGGTGCAACCTGGCTCACCCGTGGCGGACGCCATCCGGCAGGTGGAGCACGCCGAGCCAGGCAGCGGCCACTTCCTGGCGAACCTGGCGGCGGATCCGGCGGAAACCACCAATCTGGCCGAGCAGGAGCCGGGAATCCTGGCCGAACTGGTGGCGCTGCACGAGGCCTGGGCCGTCGCCGTCAACGGTGAACGGTCGCTCTCGGCCTAGCGGACGCCACGGCTCAGCCCGGCTCAGCCCGGCTCAGCCGGCTTGTGGGCGTAAATCTCCACGGGTGCCAGAATGCCGGCATGGAACGCGGCCAACAGATTGGCCAGGGCGGTCGCCGGCACACCCACGGGACCTCCCGCCGCCAGTGCGTGCTCCAGGAACGCGATGCCTTCACCGAGGGTCTTGGCCTCAATATCGACGTCGAAGCCCGCCTGAGTGAGTGCGTCGCTGTACGCCAGGGGCGGCTGCACAAAGGACGACTCTCCCGTTGGCGCCCAGGGGAGCGGATAAGTCTCGGTGTCCCCGCCCACGAGCATGATGTCGTAGACGGCCAGGGTGCCGCCGGGCCGCAGCGCCCGTGCAGCCTCGCCAAACACCTTGTCCTTATCTCGGATGTTCATGCCCACGTGGATCATCACGGCCGCGTCAAAGGACGCATCGTCAAACGGCAGCGCGAGCGCGCTGCCCACGGTGAACGTGACGGAGCCGCCCAGCCCCGTCCTGTCCGTCAGGGACTTGGCAGCGGCCACAAATTCGGCCGTCAGGTCAACGCCGTGCACCGTGGCCCCAAACTCATGGGCCAGGTGCCGGGCCACGCCTCCCAGGCCGGAGCCAATGTCCAGCACGTGTTGGCCCGGAGAGATCCCTGCCCGTCCGGCCACCCGGGACGTGGCCGCCGGGCCGCCAATGTGAAGCTGGTCGCCGCCGCGGAGGTCGGCGGGCTCAAAGTGCTCCGGATCCTTGCCGTCCCTCCGGAGCACGGACAACAGCATTTCCTCCACGTGGCCGCTGCCGTAGTGCGCCACCACCAACTCTTCGTACTCCATGACCCCTCCACACCGTGAGCGCAATCCGTGAGCATAGTCCCGTGGGGTTGATCCTACTCCGCAGGGTTCCCGCCGGCACCGGGGGATACGGCTCCGGGGACGTCGCCGGCGTCGAGGATCCGGTAGGCGTAACCCTGCTCGGCCAGGAACCGCTGGCGTTTCGCCGCAAAGTCGGCATCCACGGTGTCGCGGGCCACGAGCGTGTAGAAGCGGGCCGTGCGGCCGTCGGCCTTGGGGCGCATGAGCCGGCCCAAACGCTGCGCCTCCTCCTGCCGCGAGCCAAAGGAACCGGAGACCTGGATGGCCACCGAGGCTTCCGGCAGGTCGATGGAAAAGTTGGCCACCTTCGAGACCACCAATGTCTTCACGAGGCCCTGCCGGAACTCCTCGAACAGCTGCTGCCGCTTCTTGACCGATGTCTCGCCCTTGATCAGCGGGGCGTCCAGCCGCTCGGCGAGCTCGTCAAGCTGGTCGATGTACTGGCCAATGACAAGGATTTGTTCGCCGGCGTGGGCCGCAACCAAGCGCTCCACCACGTCCGATTTGCTCTCGGAGGTGGCGCACAGCCGGTACTTGTCGGCGTCCTCGGCCATGGCGTAGGCCATGCGCTCATCCTGCGGCAGGTCGATCCGCACCTCCACGCAGTCGGCGGGGGCGATGTAGCCCTGGGCCTCGATGTCCTTCCACGGCGCGTCATAGCGTTTGGGGCCGATCAGGCTGAACACCTCGCCCTCGCGTCCGTCCTCGCGCACCAGCGTGGCGGTCAGCCCCAGCCGGCGCCGGGCCTGCAAATCCGCCGTCATGCGGAAGATGGGGGCCGGCAACAGGTGCACCTCGTCGTAGATGATCAGGCCCCAGTCGTTGTCATTGAGCAATTCCAGGTGTGGGAAGAGGCCGCCGCGGCGCGTGGTCAGCACCTGGTAGGTGGCGATCGTGACGGGCCGGACCTCCTTCGCCGCGCCGGAATACTCGCCGATCTCCGCCTCCGTCAGCGAGGTCCGCTTAAGCAGCTCGGCCTTCCACTGCCGCGCGGAAACCGTGTTCGTGACCAGGATCAGCGTGGTGGTGCCCGAGACGGCCATGGCGGCGGCCCCCACGATTGTCTTGCCGGCTCCACAGGGCAGTACGACGACGCCGGATCCGCCGGCCCAGAAGTTGTCCACGGCCAGCGCCTGGTACGGGCGCAGCGACCAGGCGCCCAGCGGCGACCCGCTTCCGTCCACCGCGTCGGCGTCCCCGGACGTCAGGGCAATAGGGTGCGGCGTGCCGTCGACGTATCCGGCCAAATCCTCTGCCGGCCAACCCGCCTTGAGCAGCAACTGCTTGAGTTCGCCGCGCTGGGAGGAATGCACCACCACTGTTTCGGCATCGATGCGCGGGCCCAGCAACGGCGCGATCTTCTTGGCATGCATGACCTCCTCCAGCACGGGGAAATCGGTGGTGCGCATGACCAGCCCGTGGACCGGGTCCTTCTCCAGCCGCAACCGCCCGTAGCGGGACATGGTCTCGGCAATGTCGATCAGCAGCGGGTGCGGGACGGGGAAACGCGAGTACCGCAGCAGCGTGTCCAGGACCTGCTCGGCGTCGAGCCCGGCGGCGCGCGCGTTCCACAGGCCCAGCGGGGTGATCCGGTAGCTGTGCATGTGCTCCGGCGCCCGCTCCAGCTCGGCAAACGCGGCAATCGCATGGCGCGCCTCGGTGGCCTGCGGGTGCCCGGTCTCCAGCAGGATGGTCTTGTCGCTTTGGACAATCAGCGGTCCGTCGTTCATGGTGTTCCTTCCGTGGTGTCGGCCACCAATTCCGCATCGATGATCCGGCTGGCCGGAATCCATCGCTCCCGCCCGCCGCCAGGGCCGGCCACTCGCAGCCGCCCCTCCGCGAGGGACAGCGCCCGCACCAGCAGCCGTTCCGCCTGCCCGTCGGCAGCCGCCGTCACCAGGAGCATCAGCGAATCAGTATCCACGGCCCGCCTCAGCCGTTCCAGCACCAGTGCCGTCGCGGATTCGCCCAGGCCCGGGCTCCACGCGGGACGGCTGCGCAGCAGCGACAACTGTTCCTGTGCCGGATCCACGGGCACGACGACGGCGTCCCCGTCGTCATCCGCGAGGCCCGCCAGGATCCGGGCTGCTTCATACGGCGCCACAGCGGCACGCGGGCGGGCTTCCGGTGCGGGTTTGGCCCGCCCGGCGATTTCATCCACTGCGAGGACTCCTCCAACCATGGCGGGGGAAACCCCTGCGGCGCGAAGCGCCCTGGCCACCTCGGCCGGGGGCCGCGCGGAGACGGCGACTGTGGGGGCGATGGCCGTGAGCCCCAGCCGCGCGGCAACGTCCCCGGCCAGCAGTTCGGCGAGGCGGCCGGCGTCGTCCGTGGTGATGAACGTGGCGGCGGCACCGAGGGTAATCCGGCCGTGGCGGGCGGCGGTGTCGTTGACCAGGTACTCCAGCGGCTGTGGGATGGGCGTGGCCGAGTGCTTGGTGAGAAAATCCAGGATGTCCGCGGCGGAGCGGCCGGCAGTCAGGCCGCGCTGGATGGATGCGGCGCTAAAGCGGTGGACGCCGGCGGCGCCCGCCCCCTCCAGATCTGTGAGCAGCGACAACTCGGCGGACAACGCGGGGGACAGATATCCGGGGGCGATGGCCGTGAGGTCGCCCTGCAGCAGTACATGGTCGACGGCTTGTGGCAGGGCCAGGGCCACGAGCGCGATGGCGCCGTCCCAGTCACGGGCAATGACGGACGCGCCCATCCCCGTCAGGGCGCCGGCCCCGGTGAGGCCCAGGATCTCGGCCTCGGCCAGGAAACCGGGCAGGGCCCGGGCAATGCGGCGGGCCGGGCGGGGATGGTGCCAGGCGTAGTGTGCGGCCAGTTGCGCTGCGGTCGGTGCCGGCACCTTCGGATGCTCCGCGTCCTCGCCGGCGCCCGGGCGCAAGGAGGCGAGCACCTCAAGCACCGTGCCACGTAGGTATGCGGCGTCCGGGCGGTGGACTCCGCCGCCGAGGACCGTGACCACGGGCTGTCCGGTGCCGATGAGGGACGGCATGCGGTCGGCGTCGAGCCAGGCTGAAACGAGCCACAGCCACTGTTCTGCACGCTCCCGCTGCAGCCAGCCCTGCGCGTCGGCCCGCCACTGTGAGGAATCCGGATCCAGGACGATGAGACCGGACATCGCGGCCAGCTCGAGGTAAAAGTACGACTGTGCCATATCGACATCCATGTCCTTGGCCGCACCGCGGACCGGACGCACGCCCACGCCGCCGGCGCGCAAGGTGGGAAGTGGTGTGCGGGCCACGGAATCCAGAAGCCTGTTCATGGTGCGCAACAGCGCAGCGACGGCGCCAAGGGCCGCATTGTCACGCAGGGAGACGCGCACGGTTGCGAGGTCGATGTCCGGGGGAGCAGGCTCAAAGTGCGTGATGACATGGCCGCCACGCAGAAGCAGGCCCACCTCGCGGGGAAGCTCCACATGGTGCTTGTCGACGGCGGCCAGCAGGCCGCGGCCCAGCAGCCAATCCACGGGGCCGCGCGAAGCAGTGCCCACAACGCCCAGCGGAGGGCCCGGAACCAGCTTGGCCAGCAGTTCCGCCGTGCCGTCCGGCGCCCCGGCAAACAC
>JBAUMA010000651.1:0-7389 GCA_049578485.1 Specibacter sp. | reverse complement strand
CGTGTGCTGCTCGATGTGCGAGAGCGCTGCATCACTTTCGTTCTCCACCGCGTCATGGCGGTGCACCACGGGGGCATCCATGTCACCCTGATCCGCCGGGCCGAAGACCTTGCGCAGGTGGTCCGTTGCGTGCATGAACTTGTCGACGAACTTCTCATCTTTGGACATCATCAACGCCTCGTTTCCACGCCACTCACCCAGTGATGCATATCACACCATATTACTCCGATCCGCACCCAATGGCACGGGCGGCATGCATCACGGCCGCAGTCAGCGCAACGACTGGTCATTGGGGTCCTTGGGCACCAGGTAGGTGCTCCCGTCAGGGCGGGTGACGGTGGTCCACTGATCGGCTTCGGCCTCTCGCGCGGTCAGCAGCGCCTTGTTTTCCTTCGTCATCTCGTGATCCAGCGGCGTGCTGTGGGCGGGCCCGAAGATGGTGCGCAGATGTCCTGTGAAACGCATGAACCGGTGGACAAAACGCTCGTCTGACATGGGGCTTCCCTTGCATTTTCTTGGCAGTTGTTAGATCCATAGTACCCTGTTAGTTAGTGCACTAATCAATAATTAGTGCGTTGCCGTGCCTTCCCAGGAGTCAGCCGTGAACGATCCCCAAGACGACCTGCTGCTTGAGCGCCAGCTGTGCTTTGGCCTCAGCGTGGCCTCGCGCAGCGTCATCTCCGCCTACAAGCCGGTGCTCGCCGAACTGTCGCTGACCCATCCGCAGTACCTGGTGATGCTGGCCCTGTGGGAGGAGGCTCCGCGCACTGTCAAGGGCATCAGCGAGGCTCTGCTGCTGGAATCGGCCACCTTATCTCCCCTCCTTAAGCGGCTGGAGGCCATGGGGTATGTGACGCGGCAGCGCTCGGCCGCCGACGAGCGGGCGCTGTCCGTGGAATTGACGCCGGCTGGTGCCGCCCTGCGCACCAAGGCGTTGGCCGTGCCGGGCACCATGATGGCCCGGCTTGGCCTGGACAGGGAATCAGCCATGGCGCTCCACCACAGCATGATGGCCCTGATCGGGGCGGCAACCCGTGCGGACGACGTGGCGGATAATTGATCCATGACCACCGCGCCACCGAACTTCCTTGACCAGGACACCTGGCGGGCCCGGGCCGCCGCCCACCAGGAACGAGTGGACCGGTACGCCCTGCCCTACCTGGCACGGCGATCCGCCGGCCAAAAGCACCCCGTGGAAGACTTTCTCTTCACGTATTACACGCAGAAGCCGGGCCAATTGCGGCGCTGGCACCCCGGCGCCGGGGTTGTGCTGCACGGTGATGCCGCCACCGAGCGGCTCGGCTGGAAGTTTTACCGCGTAGCGAACGACGCCGAACGGGAGGCTGGCGGGGCACCCGGCCTGGGTGCCGCCGTCGTTCTTGATACACAGGCGTTCCTGGCCCAGCGCAAGGAAGCGGTGGACTTTGCCCACATCATCCTGGGCCGGACTGCGCTGCGCCCCGCCCAGTTTGGCTGCTTTGGGTTGCACGAATGGGCCATGGTGTACCAGCAGGAGGCCAACGAGGTTCGGCACGAGTACCTGGAACTGCGGCTTGGCTCCGGCGGCACGGATGCGGTGGTCAAGGAGAACAAGATCCGCTGCACCCACTTTGACGCCTACCGTTTTTACACTCCGCAGGCGCGCGGGCTCAACGAGCTGACGCCCACGCGGGAAAACCAGCGAGACCTGGAACAGCCGGGCTGTCTGCACGCCAATATGGACCTGTACAAATGGGCGTACAAGCTCTCCCCGGCGCTGCCCAGTGAGCTGGTCATGGACTGCTTCGAATTGTCGTGGCGAATCCGGGTCATGGACATGCAAGCGTCCCCGTATGACCTCGCCGCATGGGGTTACCCTCCCATCCAGATTGAGACGGCCGCCGGCAAGGCCGATTACGTGGCGCAGCAGCGGGCTTTCAGCGCCGAGTCCGCCGTGCTGCGTGAACGGTTGTGCGCGGCCGTTGACGCCTTGGTCGTCGTCGAATCAGCGTGAGAGGATGCCCGCCAGCGCGGGGGCAAGCCTGTCGGCCATGATGGCGTAGCCCGCCGTGTCCGGATGCAGGGTGTCGGGCAGCCGCTCCAGCGCCTCACGCTCCGTGAGGATGCCGGCGCCGTCGATCAGGTGCAGGCGGTCATCGCCCTTCTCCTGGAGCCTGACCACAACATCCGCGGTGGCCTGTCGGTAGTCCGCCAGCGTCCAGCCGACGGCGTTGGGCGTGGCCTCGCGGGGCAACGACAACACGGGTGTGATCACGGCAATCGGAACGCTGGGGTGTGCGCGGCGGATCGTGGCCAGGAAACCCTGCAGCGCACCTGCCCAGCTCCGCTCCGAGTAGGCGGCGGCGTTGTAGCTGTTGATGCCAACGCACAGGGAAATCAGCTCCGCCGGCGTTTGGCCGATCGTGTCCGCAACCACCGGGTCGAGCTGGCATTCCCCGGCCAACCCCAGGTTGCTCAGCTGCCAGCCTTCGCGCCGGGCCACGAGCGCCGGCCAGGTCTCGGTGGGCCCGTCCGCCTGCTGGCAGTGCGTGATGGAGCTCCCGTAAGTGATCCAGCGCGGGCCCTGGACATGCGCAATGGTGACGGATTCGCCGTCGAACGCGGCCTCCCACAAGAGATAGTCGCCAAAATGCGGCAACCACACCTCAACCAGGGAGCCCGCCGCAAGGCCATCAAGAACCACATCGTGGCGGTGGGTGCCCGCGGCAGGGAGCCGGTGGCTGCGTTCACCGTTGACCAGGATGTCGTAGGGTGCGCAGTCTTCGGCACCGTGGCCGGCAAGGGTCACGGTGCCGCCACCGGTGTGCCATCCGGCCCTGACGCCGGCAGCCATGGCTGCCCGGTTCGCCAGGCCGTCGGTGGACGGTGGCAGGAAACCGGCAGGATCCAGCCGGATGAAACGCTGCGCGCCGTCGCTCTCACGCTGGATTGCGAACATTCCGGACCACTGTGCAGCTACTGAGACCATTGCCTTATCCTATCGATGCACCCCGGCGGGTCGATGCCGGGAAACGGCGTCGTATGTGGCTGGGGAGTTGTATGTGGCTGCGTCGGGGTGGCCAACGCAAATGACAGCGGGGGCTGCTCCGCCTTGCGGCGGGGCAGCCCCCTTGTCGACGCGCTTCTTACCGGAACATCACCGGCTACGGGGTGACGTGGAAGGTCCCGAAGGAGACCTGGGCGCCGTCCGCATCCAGCAGGACCAGTGTGTCCTTGCCATTCTTGGTGCCCTCAGGAACCGTGAAGGTGATGGTCCCCCGGGCATCGGCCAGGAACCAGCCAAAGCGCTGTCCGTGCTGGTTCAGGTAAACGTAGCCCCACTGGTTGGCCGGGGCGCCGTGCACCGTGACGGTGTCTCCGACACTGTACTTGCCCGCATTCAGGCCCAGGTCAACCGGCGGCTGGCCCTTGAGATTGGCTCGGTCCACGGCGGGATCGCTGCCCGGCTTGGGCGGGAGCACCGGAAGCGGCAGCGCCGCCACGGCAAGCCCGACGGCGGCCATCTTGGCACCGTTGTTCCCTCCGGCGGCGATACTGGTGGCCGCAACCTGTCCTGCGGCAAGTTCGTCCGCCGTCACGGCCCGAGTGGAGGTGAAGACCACGGATGCGCCCGGAGCCAGGGATGCGGCGGAGCCGTCCAGGCCGGCCGCGGCCACGTTGGTTAGCACCACGTTGCCGGAGTTCACCACGGTTGCCGTGGTGGTGACGGTGTCGCCGGCATTGGCCAGGGCGTTGCCGTCAACGTCGTTCCAAGCCACGGCGGCCGTTCCCGTCAGCACCGCGTTGCGGGCCACCAGGTCAACCTCCTTGCCGGTGATCGTGTAGTTCTGTGTGACCGCTCCCGTGCCACTAACCTGCCACGTGGTGAGCGGGACAAAGAAGCCGTTCGCCGCTTCCTCCGCCGTCACCACATGCTGCGGCGTGGTGCAGTTGTAACTGCCCCAGACCGCCAGGGTCAAGAACCGGCAGTTGCCGGCACCCGGCGGCAGGAACGGAGCAAAGTTGCCCGATTGTGGCACTACGGATTCGGAGATGTTGCCGGTGCTGGCCACCGAGAAGGCATACGGCACGGAATCGCCGGCCACGTAGGGGTGTGCGGCCAGGTCGCGACCGGCATCATTGCGGGCACCGGCAATGGCCGCGCCGACGATGGTCTCGGTGGCGCCGCCCGTAATTGTCACGGGCACCGAAGCGCTGAGTACGTGGCCCAGGACCGTCGCCTGCGCCGTGATGCTGGTGCCACCAGCCTTGGCGTAGGACGGGATGGTCACGGGAACCGAGACCACCGCCTGCCCGCCTGCCGGGATGGTGGGAAGCTGCGCGGAGCCGAATGACCAGCCAGTCTGCGGAGCAAACGTTGCCGTGGCACCGTTGATGGGCGCGGCGGAGGTGTTCGTGACGGTCAGGGAGGCCGCCACCGTGGCTCCGTTGGCGCCGGTGACGGGTGCGGCCGCCAAGCCGGCGTCGCAGAATGCGTTAACCCAGTCGGCGTTGAACTTGCCGAACGTCATGGTGTTGTTGTCGCCCTCGTAGAACAGGCCAAAGGTCCCATCGCTGAGCGCGGTCACGGTGGAGTAGCTCATGGCACCGGACTTGAACTGCTTGCCGGAGCTCCAGGTGGTGCCATCGTTGCAGGAGTAGCGGATGGTGCCGTTGGAGCGGCTGGAGGAGTTGTTCGCGTTGGAGAACAGCAGGATCTTGGCCTGCGGCGTGCCCTGGGCGGCATCCGGGAACATGCGGCTGATCGAGGCGTTGTTGACGGGGTCCGTCAGGGACGTGTCGATCGTGACGGGACCGTAGCTGGCGCCGCCGTCCTTGGAGATGGCCACCTTGCGGCCGCCGTTGCCGCCGCTGCTGGCACGGGAGTTGAGCATGACGTCGCCGTTGGAGAGTTCCACGGTCTTGTTCTCATCCATGCCGGTGCCCACATAGGCGCCGCGCTGCCAGGTCTTGCCGTGGTCGTCGGAGAACACGCTGTAGGCCTGGATGATGGTGCTGCCGTCGGCCTGCTTGACCTTTCCGGCAAATTGCTGAATCAGGCGCCCCTTGTGGGCGCCGTACTTGAGCTGGATGCCCTCGCCGGAGGAGGCGAACATGCCTGCGACTCCGCCCACATTGGCGACGCCGGCCACTGTGGAGCCCGCCGGCTTGACGACGCTGGTGACCAGCGGGCCCGCGAAGCCGGCAAATCCGGAACCGGCTGCATAGGCCGACGGCGGGAGAACCGGCATGTTGACGGGGTCCGTGGACCAGCTCAGCCCGCCGTCGGTGGAGACGGAGACTTCTGAGCTGATGACTTGACGGTCGGCATCGTCATTGTTGAAGGTGCTGCCGGCAAAGCCCTGGTCCTTGGAGTAGACGTGGAAGTTGAAGATCGTGCCGGTTTCCTTGTCCACCACATAACTGGGGTCGCTGAAGCCGTAGCGGAGCTGGCCGGTGGCGGGCATCTGGCCGCGGGCAATGTACGTGGGCGCACCCCAGGTCTTGCCGCCGTCGGTGCTGCGGCGCTGGACGATTGAGTTCGGTGACGGTGAGTCGCCGCCGTCGGGCCGTCCGTCATAGGCGGCCAGAACCACGCCGTTGCCCAGATCCGCGAGGGCGGGGATGCGGTAGAACTTGCCCAGTACGGGGTCGATGGCGTTGTCGCCATTGCTGGCCAATACCTGCTCACTGTAGCTGGGTGCCGGGGCTGCATCGGCAGCAAGGGCCGGCGCCATGGTGGTGGCCAACAAGCCGGCGGCCAGCACCGCAGCGGCTGCGCCCGCCCCGGACTTCTTCCATCGTCGTGAGATGTCGGTGGATTTCATGTGATCCTTTCAAGCGGCCGCACGGCCGTAAAGAAATAGACGTGGCACATCCCGGTCGAAGTCACCCAGCCCCAAAACATCCTGGGAGGTGGGATGTGGTACCACAGTACTATGGGATGGATCACATGGATACCTTTTCGTGAAATCAATGGGGAATGTTTCGCCGCCGCCGGCCCCGGGACAGCCGGCGTGGGCCGAATAGGGCCCGCCCCACACCAATTCAGGGAGTTTGCAAACACTCGGTAGAATGGGAGGGCAAGCTCGCGGAGCGCTCCCCCTTATGGCTCTCAGGTCCTTTCCACCTGGCCCTCAAGACGGCGTAAGACGGCACTCCGTGGCCACCCCTTTTTAACATCAGGAGTTCCTTCGATGCCCCGGATCGTTGTCGACGTCATGCTCAAGCCCGAAATTCTGGACCCGCAGGGAAAAGCCATTGTTGGCGCCCTTCCCCGTCTGGGATTCACCGCGTTCTCCGCCGTCCGTCAGGGCAAGCGCTTTGAATTGACCGTTGACGGCGAGGTGACCGACGAGATCCTGGCCCAGGCCCGCGAAGCCGCCGAAACCATGCTGTCCAACCCGGTCATCGAAGACGTGGTCAACGTCGAAGTGGTGGCTGACTAGTCATGACCGAAATCCCCTTGATTGGCGGGTACGCCCCGGCACCCGTCGATTCCCGCCTAGCGGGAGCACGCATTGGCGTTGTCACCTTCCCCGGCACCCTTGACGACCGCGACGCCGCCCGTGCTGTGCGCGCGGCCGGTGCCACCGCCGTCGAACTCTGGCACGGCGATTCGCAGCTCGGCGACGTTGACGCCGTCATCATCCCCGGCGGATTCTCCTACGGCGACTACCTGCGCGCCGGCGCGATCGCCCGCTTTGCCCCGCTCATGGGCAAGATCGTCGACGCCGCCAACTCCTCTGCCCTGCTGCCCGTACTGGGCATTTGCAACGGCTTCCAGATCCTCACCGAGGCGCACCTTTTACCCGGCTCGATGATCAAGAACGACCACCTGAAGTTCCTGTGCCGCGACCAGGTCCTGCGCGTGGAAAACAACACCACGGCGTGGACCAATGCCTACGCGGCCGGTCAGGACATCACCGTCCCGCTGAAAAACCAGGACGGCCAGTACATTGCCGACGACAAGACCCTCGACGCCCTTGAGGCCGAGGGCCGCGTGGCGTTCCGCTATGTGGGCGGCAACCCGAACGGCTCGCGCCGGGACATCGCCGGCATCTCCAACGCCGCCGGCAACGTGGTGGGCCTGATGCCGCACCCCGAGCACGCCATTGAGGCCGGCTACGGCCCCGGGCACAGCGGTACGGATGGGCTGGGCTTCTTCACCTCTGCCCTGAACACGATTCTGGGAGGCAAATAAATGTCCGAGATCTCAACTGAATCCGCGAAGAAGTTCAACATCGACACCGTCGCCAACGCGGCCGTGACCCCCGACGTTGAACTGCCCTGGGCCGAGCTGGGCCTGAAGCAAAACGAGTTCGACGACGTCGTGAAGGTTTTGGGCCGCCGCCCCACCGGCGCCGAGCTGGCAATGTACTCCGTCATGTGGAGCGAGCACTGCTCCTA
>JBAUMA010000650.1:0-1722 GCA_049578485.1 Specibacter sp. | reverse complement strand
CTTATCTAGAGGGCGACGAGGAAAAGGTCAGAGATGATTACCGTCGTTTCATACAGGCGCGAGCTCAGCTTGTTCTGAATCGCGTGTTGAGCCTGTGTAGAGGAGCTTAGTGTCGCCGGCCTGGATTAGAAGTTCGGAATGGGGCAATTGTCTGTGCCATCCCCATTCGGACAAACAAATCGAGCCGATGGCGGAGTCATGCACATGGTGATGGGCGAGGTGTTCGTGATGCGGGATGCCCTGATTGCCGAGCGGCGCGCGTTTCTCATCGAACTCAAGGAGAACGAGTACAAGTAGGCGCCGCCCGGCACGTTTGGTTGGAAGCTACTTTTCGACCTTCACGACCGGGTCCGGGTCGCCGATGTGTCCCTCGGCGCTGGAATCCAGCACGCGCTGGACGAACGCCCCGTACTCGCGCATGTAGTGGGTCAGGAAATCGGCGGTCGACTCGTCCTTGACGGTGCCGTCCTCCCCGAAGGCCGAGGGCTTGAAATTGATGTAGGCCTCGGGGGAGTTCAGCTGCGGGGCGTCCAGGAAGCTGAGCACGCCGCGCATGGAGGACTGCATGACGGCGGTTCCGATGGCGCCGACGGAGGCCCCGATGATGCCGGTGGGTTTGCGGGCGAAGGAGTTGGTGCCCCAGGGGCGGGATCCCCAGTCGATGGCGTTCTTCAGGGCGCCCGGGATGGAGCGGTTGTATTCGGGCGAGATGAACAGCAGGCCGTCGGACTCGGCGATCGCCTTCTTGAGGGCCAGGCCCTCGGGCGGGTAGTCGGCATCGTAGTCGTAGCTGTACAGCGGGAGGTCCTTGATGGGGATCTCGGTGAAGGACAGGCACTCGGGGGCCAGCTTGATCAGCGCCTTGGACAAGACGCGGTTGATGGGGCCGGTGGCCAGGGAGCCGATGAAGTAACCAATGTTGTAGGTAGCCATGCGCCCAGTTCAGCACTCCCGAACACCGAGGTCTAGAGTTTTTGGCTGGATATTTGGTCAGCCATCCGCATGGTCGAGCAGGACTGGAGTCGGCCAAAAGAGCTGGCACTACCAATGCAGTAGTGAGACGTAAGTTGGCAAGAAGCCGGCCCGCGACACAAGGCAGTAATGCAGCAAATTCCCGTGAGTGACCACGCTAGGCTGAACCCGTCAGCCGGTCGAAACAAATCTACCGGTCATGCAGAAAGGATGTCCCCGTGTCCGAACAGTCGGTCGATGTGAAACATGGTCAACAGTTGGCGCCGGGCCTGATCGGGATGTCTGTGCACACCGATTGCGTGTATCTGCAGGAGATCAACCGCGCCAACCTGCCGGAAGGTGCGGAACCGCAAGTCAGCAGCATCAAGATGGTCCTGCAGGCCATCGATTTCGGCCAACTGATCGCGGACATCAAGACCGGCCGCCAAGGCGAGGCCGAGACGTCGATTCGGCAGGCGCTGGCTGCGGTCCAGCGGGCGGGAGTCGACTTCCTGGTGGTCACCGCGAATACAGTCAGCGCCATGCTTGATGACATGCCCGACGCGGTGTCGGTGCCGGTATTGGACATCACCAAGGCGGTCTTCGCCGCGGCCCGGGAACAGGGGCTGTCCCGGCTGGGGCTGCTCAGTACCTCGCAAACCGCAAAATCCGGCCTTTACCAAGACCGCGCGGCGGAGTTTGGATGCTCGGTCATCACCCCGCCGCCGGGGATTGCCGAGGCCATTGATGAGGCCATCTTCCAGCGCCTGA
>JBAUMA010000649.1:0-9174 GCA_049578485.1 Specibacter sp. | reverse complement strand
GTGCTGCTCCGCGCCCGCATCTACACCGACGCCGGAGCCGACGGGATCTTTGTGCCCGGCATTGCCGCGGCTTAGGATATCCGGAGCCTCGCTACGGGGATTGAACTGCCGGTCAACGTGCTGGCGCATCCCACCTTGACCGTCCCGCAACTGGCCGAGCTGGGCATCAGGCGCGTCAGCTCGGGTTCCCTGCCGTACCGCGCAGCCGTGGACGCTGCGGTGACCGCAGCCGGAGCCCTGCGCGATGGCGATCGAACGCCTGCTGCCACGTCCTATTGGGACATGCAGTCACGCCTCGAGGCTTTCAGCCGGGGCACTGCGGACGGACCACGCTGACCACGCCGGTGCCGGCGTCGTCGTAGGTCCTTCACGGCAGCAACGGGAGCCGGCCAATGATCCGGTCCACGCGGTTCCGCGGACCGACCAAACTCACGGCGTAGTAGTCGATGTCCTCTGCAGCCGTTTCGGAGACGGCGGTGAGGTATTCGTCGTAGACGCGCGTCTGTTGGGCGGACGTGTCGATTTCCTCCGGCGCGAAACCAATTCCACTGCTCACCAGGACTCCTTTAGTCACATATAAGGCATGAGAGTGAAAGTTTATGCACATGCGCGAACCCATGACTCGTCTTCCGTACGAAGTACGGCAAGGGCCGTAGAAAAGGCTTCATGGACAAATTGGATCAGGCGATCCTGCGGGAGTTGCAGTCGGATGCGCGGAAGACAAACCGCGAGGTTGCGGCCGCCGTGGGCGTCTCACCGACCACGGCCCTGGACCGCACCCGGGCCCTGCGGGAACGCGGCATCATCCGCGGAGCCGTACTCGAGGTCGACCTCCCCTCCATTGGCCGGCCTGTCCAGGCGCTCATCGCCGTCCGGATCCGGCCGCCGTCACGCAGTGTTATCGAGGCGTTCCGCGATTGGGCGGGATCTTTGCCTGAGACCGTCGGAGTCTTCGTCACCTCCGGCAGCGAGGACTTCATCATCCACGTGGCCGTGTCCGACAACGAGGCCCTCTATGCCTTTGTCATCGACCGCTTGACGGAGCGCACGGAGGTGGCCGATGCGCGTACGTCCGTGGTCTTTGAACATATCCGCAGCTCACGCATCGACCCGATAGCGCCGCTGTCCGATCATGCGGGCGGAGACCGCGTCCTCGCCCTCAAAGGCCGTGGAGCTTCTGTCCGGTAGCGCCATCCCCGGCCGCATTGATGCTGCCAGGTCAGTTCTCAACGGTGGAAGGGTTCGCGCGTACGGAGTCTGGGACGCCGACAACTGCCACGAGTGACGTGGCTGTGCAATCACGGCCGGTGCCAACTTTCAAGCTCGCTCTCCGGTCCGGGAACCCTCTTCACCAAGAACGGGCGCCAAGTCATAGCGACTGGCACCCACCCGCGTTGGGCCCAAATGCCATAGTGTCAAAGGATGGTTACTCCCCACGACTCATCTTCACATTTTCCACCCACCGGCGATGGACGCGTGGGGTTTATTCAGGTTCGCGGTGCCCGTGAAAACAACCTGAAGAATGTGGACGTTGATGTTCCCCGCGACGCCATTGTGGCTTTCACTGGTATTTCCGGCAGCGGAAAGTCGTCCCTGGCTTTTGGCACCATCTTCGCCGAGGCCCAGCGCCGGTATTTTGAGTCGGTGGCACCATACGCGCGGCGCTTGATCCAGCAGGGCGCCAATCCGCGAGTGGAATCCATCACCGGATTGCCGCCTGCGGTGGCCATGCAGCAACGGCGCGGCACGCCGAGCACCCGTTCATCCGTGGGGACAGTAACTACGCTGTCCAACTCCCTGCGCATGCTTTTCTCCCGTGCGGGCACGTATCCCGAGGGCGCCGAGATTCTGTATTCGGATTCGTTCTCCCCCAACACCGTGGCTGGCGCCTGCCCCGTGTGCCATGGTTTAGGCACAGCCCACACTGTCTCCGAGGAACTGCTCGTGCCGAACCGGAAGCTGACCATTCGGGAAGGGGCCATCGCGGCTTGGCCGGGAGCTTGGCAAGGCAAAAACCTGCGGGACATCCTCACCCAGCTCGGTTACGACGTCGACCGTCCCTGGTGCGAGCTCCCCCGCAAGGAACGTGACTGGATCCTGTTCACCGAGGAGCAGCCCGTGGTGGAAGTGACGCCGCAGCGCGACAGGGTCGCCAAACCCTACAAGGGCAGGTATTGGAGCGCGCGCAGCCACGTGCTGCACACATTGGCCGATTCCAAAAGTGCGCCCATGCGGGAACGCGCACTGGCTTTCATGCATTCCGGTCCCTGCGTCGCCTGCGGAGGCAGCGGGCTGAAAGCCGAGGCGCTGGCGGTGACGGTGGAGGGTCTGAGCATCTCGGCCATGAATGACTTGCCGTTAACGGCGCTGGCCGAGGTTCTTCGCAGGCTGGCCGCAGCCAAGGCCGGTGCGGATGGCAGTCGGGAGGCGGTGGCGTCGGCGATTTCCCAAGACCTCCTCCAACGGATCATGGTCCTGCTGGATCTGGGGCTGGGCTATCTGAGCCTGGGCCGCAGCACGCCCACGCTCTCCCCCGGGGAGATGCAGCGGCTGCGGATCGCGACACAACTGAGATCCGGACTGTTCGGCGTGATTTATGTCCTGGATGAGCCGTCGGCCGGGCTGCATCCTGCCGACGCCGAGCCGCTCATGGAGGTCCTTAACGAGCTCAAGGCATCCGGTAACACCGTTTTTATAGTTGAGCACAACATGGACATGGTGCGACAAGCCGACTGGATGGTGGATGTGGGCCCGTCAGCCGGTGATAATGGTGGACGGGTGCTTTACAGCGGCCCTGTCCCGGGCTTGGCGCAGGTGCAAGAATCCGTGACCCGCCCTTTCCTTCTGGAAGGCTCGACGCCGGCCGGCTCACCCTCAGCTAGCGGAGACAGGCGGCTTCCTAAAGACTGGCTGCAGCTGCAGGGCATCACCAGGAACAATCTGCAGAACGTGGATGTCCGGCTGCCGCGCGGCGCCCTGACCGCCATCACGGGGGTCTCTGGTTCCGGCAAGTCCACACTGCTGGATCTCATCCACGCGGCGGCTGGCGCCGAAGATGCCGGAGCCGCAACTTCCGGTTTCGAGGCCTTGGACCGGGTGGTCCAGGTCGACCAGCGACCCATCGGCCGGACACCACGGTCCAACCTCGCCACCTACACAGGATTGTTCGACGCCGTTCGTCGCGAGTTCGCTGCCACGCCCGGTGCCCGGAAGCGGGGATTCACGGCTGGACGATTCTCGTTCAACGTGGCAGGGGGCCGCTGTGAAACGTGTTTGGGTGAGGGGTCGGTTGCTGTGGAGTTGTTGTTCCTGCCCGGTAGTTATGGGCCTTGTCCGGAGTGCCATGGTTCGCGCTTCAATGAGGAAACCCTGGAAGTGACGTACCAGGGAAGGAACATCTCCGAGATCCTGGGCTTGACGGTGGATGCAGCGGCCGATGCGCTGCAAGAGATCCCCTCGGTTGTCCGAAGTTTGGCCACATTGCGTGAAGTGGGTCTGGGGTATCTCCGGCTGGGCCAGCCGGCAACTGAACTGTCTGGCGGGGAGGCGCAACGGATCAAGCTGGCCACCGAGCTGCAGCGGCCGTCACGTGGCCACACTCTTTACCTCCTCGATGAGCCCACGACCGGACTGCACCCCGCCGATGTGCGATTGCTCCTGCACCAGCTCAACCGCTTAGTCGGTGCCGGCAACACTGTAGTGGTGGTCGAACACGACATGGACGTGGTGGCTGACGCCGACTGGGTCATCGATCTGGGCCCGGCCGGAGGTGTCGACGGAGGCCGCGTCATGGCCAGCGGCATCCCGGAAGACGTTGCCACCTCCGGGCACGGACGCACCGCCGGGTATTTGGCAGCGGCCTTGGCTCTGCGGTGAGCTACCGGCGTGCGTGCTCAATGTGCCCTCGTCGCGACCAAAGTTCCAACGCGCGACAAGCACGCTTCACCACCGCAAACCAGCAACAACTCGCTGTTGCATGCCCAAAACGAAACTTGCAGCGTCCCAGATTCTAGACACATCTCACCAGGCGAGACTTCCGAGGATCCTTGGTTGGACCACCGAGTGCGTTTAATCTCTATCCTTACAACGGCTGGAGACACGCTCCTGTGCCTTCGAATGTGTTGACTTGGCTAATGTTAACGCCAACCGAAAATAGGGCCAGTAGTGCCAAATGAAAACGGGGCCACTGGTTGTGTTTTCCTCTTGGGCCGTAGTGTCGGCGGTTCGGCGCATTCGTGGCCGAAATGGATTTCGGCATTGCCCCGTCGATCACCGCAGCGATCAACTCCGCTGTGGCGCAGGGACTCTTTGGCTATCTGTCCCCGACCATGGGTGACGCCATGTCGCAGGCGTGCAGTTCCTGGCAGGCAAGCCGATACGGCTGGGAAATGCCCGCGGAACGGATTCGGCCGCTGGCCGACGTGCTGGCCGGGCTGACGGCGACCATCGAACATTACTCCCCCGCCGGCAGCAAGGTCATCATCCCGACGCCTGCGTATATGCCGTTCTTCAAGATTCCGGGCATGTGCGGGCGCGAAATCATCGAGGTCGCCATGAATCAGACCCCGGACGGCTGGGAGCTGGACTATGAGGGACTGGATCAGGCGTTCGCCGACGGCGGCGGGCTGCTGATCATGTGCAACCCGCACAACCCGGTCGGCAAGGTCTACACCCGTGAGGAAATGCTCCGGGTGGCCGAGATCGTGGACCGCCGTGGCGGGCGGGTGTTTTCGGATGAGATTCATGCACCGCTGGTTTACGGGGAATCCCGGCACGTTCCTTATGCTTCGATTTCGCCCGTTGCGGCCAGGCACACCATCACGGCTACATCCGGTTCAAAGGCCTGGAACCTGCCGGGCCTGAAGACTGCCCAGCTGATCCTTTCCAACGACTTCGATGCCGCCAAGTGGGAGGACGTGGGGTTCTTCCCGGAACACGGTGCGAGCAACCTTGGCGTCGTGGCTAACACTGCCGCGTATGAGACAGGCGGTGAGTGGCTCGGGGAGGTCCTGGACTACTTGGACGGCAACCGGCGATTGCTTGCGGAGCTGGTGGCAAAGCACCTGCCCGGGATTGGCTACAGCATGCCGCAGGGCACGTACCTGGCCCTGTTCGACTGCCGTTCCCTCGACTTGGGCGAGGTGCCGGCGGATTTCTTCAGTGAGCATGCGGGCGTCCAGCTCATCGATGGTTCGGCGTGCGGCGAAGCCGGCAAGGGCTTTGTCCGGATGAACTTCGCGACGCCCCGGCCCATCCTGACGGAGATGGTGGAGCGCATGGGCGCTTCACTGGCCAAGCGCGTGCCGGCCGACGGCGGCGTGCTCGCGGCGGCCAGCCACTGAGGTCTGTGGCAGCCCCTCGGCGAGGGGCTGCCACAGCGAAGATCTGGAATTCTTGCGCACGCGTGACTTCAGAAAGCCATTTTGGTTGGGAAAGGGTTTTACGCCCTCCGGGGCTGCGCGTCGATTCGGTGTTGGCCGGCGGTGCAATGCTCGTTCCCACCGCCGGCTTGTCAGGTTAATTCTGCTGATGCATGGGCTACTTGAGCAGGACCGGATCCCCGGTCAGGCGCCCTCCAGTGGTTGTGGTTCCGGCGGTGATGTTCCAGGACGTGTCCGGGATGAAGTAGCCCTGCGCGGCTTCGGCTGCGGTGACGGTGTGCAGGGGTGTGGAGCAGGTGTACCCGGCGCCCGCCGCCAGCGACGAGTAGCGGCAGTTTCCGGTTCCCGGGGGCAAAAACGGGGCGAAGTTCCCTGCTGTCGGGACGACGGCGACTGTTGCGGCTGTGGTGTTGCTGACCGTGAACTTGTAGGCCACGGTCTCGCCCGCGGAATAGGGGTTGGTGGCGATGTTGCGGCCGGGGTCATTGCGCACGCCGGCAATGCTCACTCCGGCGATAGCCGCGCTGGAGGCCTGCAGGTTGCCGTTCAACACGACAGGAGACCCCAGCACACGGCCGGAGGTGGACCCGGTTCCCGTGATGGTCCAGTTGGTGTCGGGGACGAAGTAGCCTTGGGATGCCTCGGCCGAGGTGACGGTATGCAGAGGTGTGGAACAGGTGTAGCTGGCTCCTGCCGCGAGTGCGCTGTAGCGGCAGTTGCCTGTGCTCGGCGGCACAAACGGGGCAAGGTTGCCGGAGGTGGGGACCACCGCCACAGTACCGGAGGTGGTGTTGGTGACAGAGAATTTGTAGGACACGGTGTCCCCTGCAACGTAGGGGTTGGTGGACAGGTTGCGGGATGCATCGTTGCGTGCTCCCGTGATCTGTACGCCGCCGATGGTCACCGCTCCGCTGTTCGGGACGGTGACGGTGAAGTCCCGTTGCGAGGTGGTCCCGGAGGCGGACGTGGTGGTGGCTGTGACGGTGTAGGAACCCGGAGTTGCCGACGAGGGTACCTGCACGGTCGCCGTCGTAGCCGTTCCGGCTCCCGGCGCCAGGGTGGGGATGGTCGTCGCCGTGACCGTCCAACCGGTCGGGGCAGTGAAAGCTAGCGCCAGCCCGGCTTGGCTGGTCGTCTCCTCGTTGGTGAGGGTGATGTTGGACGTCCCGGTGGTCCCGGCAGAGATTGTCGTATTGGCGGCAGTCATCGGGATGCAGAGGTAGTTCAGCCATGCGTCGTCGAACTGGGCCATGTTGATGCCGGTCGAGTAGCTGGTTTCGTAAAGCACGCCGATCTGCCCGCTTCCCAGGCGTGTTGCCGTGGAGTAGGCGGAGAAGCCGGAACGGATGGTCCGAACGGAGGCCCAGCTGGCGCCGTCGTCACAGGAGACCCTGGCGGAGACATTTTGCCGACCCGTCTGGCTGTTGGCGTTGGTGAACAGGAGCTTTTTGGCGTCGGCCGTCCCCGTAGCGGCGTCGGGAAAGAGCCGTGTGATGGAGCCGTTGTTGGCGGGGTCAGGAAGTTCGGTGTCCTGGGTGACAGCACCGTAGGTCTGTCCGCCATCGGTGGAGATGGCCACCTTGCGGTAGCCAAGATTGGCGTTGTCGCGCGAGTTGAGCATGACGGTTCCATTGGAGAGTTCAACGGTCTTGTTCTCGTCCATCCGGTCGCCCACAGGCGTTCCCCTTGTCCACGTGGCTCCGTGGTCATCGGAGTAGACGCTGTAGGCCTGGATCTTGTTGCTGCCGTCGCTTTGGCGCACGTCTCCGGCGAATTGCTGGATGAGCCGGCCCGCATGGGTGCCGTATTTGAGCTGGATTCCCTCCCCGGAGGAGGCGAACATGGCGCGCACATCGCCCGGCTGGGGATTGGTGGTGCTGGTACCGGGCTTGACGACACTGGTAATCAGCCGAGGCGCGCCCCAACTGAGGCCACCGTCGTCGGACTCGGAAACCTGCGCGCTGATGACTTGGCGGTTCGCATCGTCGTTGCCGAAGACACTGCCGGGGAATCCCTGGTCCTTTGAGTAGACGGAGAAAAGGAAGAGCTTGTTGGCCACCGAGTCGTAGACAAAGCTTGGATCACTGTAGCCGTCCTTGGCGGCGCCGCTGTTGGCAAGGTCCTGGTTGCCGGCCAGCACGGTGGCTTGATTGCTCCAGGTTGCTCCCCCGTCGGTGCTGCGGCGCATCACGATCGAGTTCGGGTTGGGCGAGTCATAAGCACCTCCCGGACGCCCGTCCCACGCAGCGACGACGACGTTGGCGCCCAGGTAGGTCAGCGCGGGAATGCGGTAGGCGCCGAAGGGACTGGTGAGCGTGGGGGCCAGGTCCTGCTCAGTGAAGGATCCCGGCGGATCCGTCGGTGCGGCTTGCGCGGGCGGAGCCAATACTCCCGCGGCAAGAATGGCGGCGCAGACGGCGGCCGAGCCGAGCCGCCTGCGCCATGGGGAACCACTCATCCAGTAGGGCAAAAAAGATTGGGTCATGCCTGTGTCCTTTCGCAGCGTCCGGCTAAATCGCCGACGGAATCAGCCCCCAATTTCCACGTTGGACATGGAACATCCCATCACTGTAGTGACCCGGCTCACATTGCGTCAATAGTCGACGAGTGTGGTTTCTACCGGTATTTCTCGTGAGGGCCAACGTTTGCGTCATCCGTTTGTGACGAGTCCGGCCAAGGGCCAGCCCGGGGCAGTTCCTGACCGTTCCGCTGGCGGGTTTCCCGGAGAGTCTGGGGGCGACCCTGCCACTCTCGACGCTGGGAGCACCGCGGATGGTCGCTGCGTGAGCTGTGGTGTGATGATCAGGGCTGTGTCCGGGTTCTTCCAGAAGCATGCTCACGACGCCAACTCGAATGATTGCCCGGACCGCATCCGTCACTCAACCCCGAACCGGCTGGGTCATTCCGGCGACATCTGCCAGCCCCTTAAGGAACGGGGGAAGGTAGTGGGAGGCGCCCGAGATATTCAGCCCCAGACAAAGGGAAACGATATCTGCGTCATTCTTCCGCAAAGCAGCCAGCGCCGCATCGTCGAGATGGCGTTCTGAACCGAAGCCGGGAGTGAGCAGATCCCGCTTCCCCTTCGTGGCCACGATCGCCGGCCGCGTTTCAGGGACCATTCCGAGTCCCTAGAGACGTCGTCGTTTGGAGTTAGAACCGACCAGATTCGGCCTCCGAGACGGAATACCACAGACACCCGCGACCCTCACCTGACCGACACAGAACGAGGACAGATAGCCTCCGCCAAGGACACCTTAAGCTCGAAGCCAAGGCAGGGGCCCAAAGTCGCGTACCTCTCATGATGCCGCGTCAAAGGGTCGGTTAGAGACGGCCCCCGTCGCAGTGCCCCCATTCGGAGCCACCTGAAGATTGAGAAAACCTTCATTTTAGGCCTCTTAGGAGCCCTGAGCCCCCTGCCGGCTTCGACCGGATTCGAACCGGCGACCCCACTGTCCTTCCAGGGTCCATTTTGGGCTGTCAATAGGCCGTTTTGACCTGTTTCTGCATAGCGGACTTGCAACAACAAGGGGTACTAAATACTCTCCATTTTGCGCTGATTAGGATGAGTTTTGTATGACATGGTGGGAAGTCCAGCCCGGCCGATGAAAAGCGTCGAACATCACCAGTCAAATGTCGCATTGTGTACGATATTTTAGTCTTGATTCATTGCGGTCAGGCCGCGAGGAACGACATTCACAGAACCGGCGCTCAGCGGCTTGCCGCGGATACTGACTAATTGGCGCACCTCACGCTGTTGCTGGACGAGTTATGGTCCTAGATCGGATCCTTTGGG
>JBAUMA010000648.1:0-7189 GCA_049578485.1 Specibacter sp. | reverse complement strand
GTGGCACCCTGTGCTGAACCCACTTGAGCCAACTTTGGCGATCTGCTGTCCTGCCTTGGGTTTGTCGCCAACCTTGACCAAAATTCCATCTGCGTACATGTGGACGTACCAGGTCTTGACGCCGCCTCCGTGATCCAATTCGACGCGCCAGCCTCCGCCGCTGTCCTGGATGATGTTGCTGACTGTTCCCGCTTGCGCGGCCCAGATTGCTCCATCGCAACCACCTGCGCCAAGGTCTATGCCGTAGTGGAATGGGAGGGTGGGACCCGCTGAGGTGTAGATGACGTCGCGGGGTCCATAGCTGTTATTTACTGGACCTGTACCTGGCTGTGCCCAGCCTGCCTTGTTGACTTCGCCGGGGACGGTGGTCTCGCCGTTGCATACCTGGCCGCCCGTTCCCTCGATGAGTCCGGTGTCAGATCCCGTGACTGCTTCGACAATCTTCACGGCCGTGTCCCAGTATTTTTCATAGTGGTACGGGTCTGCATTGATCTGGGTGCGGTGGGCAACGATGGTTGGTTCCAGGGATTCGCGTTCGGGAACGCTGCGAATCATAGCCTTGAAGAAATTGGTTGCCGAAATATATGGGTCCATGCGATCTTCGTAGGTTCCCCACGCGCCGTTATCGCGCTGCTGGAAAAGTCCTCGCGAGTCCGGGCCTGCCCCGTCACCGTAGTCAATGACATTCAGCGTTGACTCGCCCATTGCGGTCATGACGCCGATGGTCTGGTCTCGCACTTCGAGGCCAAGGGCCTTGCCTGCTTCGATGATGTGGGCTGCGTTCACGAGCTGGCCGTGGCCGTATCCATCGATGGTGGTCTCGGGGACACTGCCGGGGTCCACTGTGACGCTTCCGCCTCCGGTGGGGTTGCATTCTGCGTTCGCGGAGCCGCCCAAAAGAACAACACTGAAAACCAGGGCTAGGGGGAGCGCGAGCACGAGCGCACCTGCGATGATGGCCCCGCTTTTTTTCTGGTCCTCTGCCACGTCAGTCAGTCCTTTTCGGGGAAGATGTAGCGGGCGATCTTCCAGGGGCTGTCAGCGTCGGTACGGTTGAGGATCACAACGTAGGTTCCCGCGTTTGTGGGAACCTCAACCCTGGCGACAGAGGCACTATCTTCTTCAACAAGCTTGCCCGGTCCGGTGACCTTGCTTGCCGAAATTGATTGGGGCTGCACGTAGGCGTAATCCTTGCGGGCCACATCGTTCATTAGGGGTGAGAGTTCATCCCACCAGGTGGCTTGGTCAAGGGTGGGGCGGGCGAACAAGCGCATGGCTTCTTCGCCCGCCGTTACAGCAGATTTGCGAGACATTGCATCCCACTGTGGTTCAGCGTGGGGTGTATACGTCTCACGAGTGTCTTCATCGAGAAAACCCGTAGGAAGCGGCGTGAGGTTGCTGAAATTGGGAGAACTCGTGGGCGAGGGAGATACCGCCACGGGTTCTTCACTGGCACTGCAACCGGCCAACGCTACTGCGAGGAACGCCATCGTTACTGTGGGCCATGCTCGACGCATGTTCACTCCTTTGGTATGTCTGCTTCTCTGATCTCCCGGTTAGACCCAGCGGCGAGTTGAGCTTTCAACTCGTCACGAATGATGAACCACGAGCTGCCCATCTTGTATCCGCGGATCGTTCCATTTTTGAGCCAGTTGTAGACGCCCTGCTTGGTCATCCCAAGGATTTCGGCTACGTCTGCCGGGTCTAATGTCTCCGGCCGCCCTTTGAATAGTTCATCAAGCGCAGTCATGGACGGGAGTCCTTCGGGTTTCGTGCGCATAAAACCATCTTATATTGCGTTGTATGAAAACACCACCTGTTATAGGTTGTTATGCTCTGCATGTCTCTCTTGCTCCTGTAGCTAT
This sequence comes from Specibacter sp., assembly GCA_049578485.1. Lineage (GTDB taxonomy): Bacteria > Actinomycetota > Actinomycetes > Actinomycetales > Micrococcaceae > Specibacter. Next base: position 5,324 of record JBAUMA010000648.1, on the reverse strand, counting down.
ATCGCGGTACTGTGGGGGTTAGTAACGCATTCTTATTATCGAGGTGATCGCACATTGAGCGCTACAACCCCCAATCCTTGGGTGAGTCGTCCCGAGGTGGAAGTGCAACCTGTCGAAGAACCTTTACCTCCGGCACACACCACTGGCCCCCAGGCTCCCCAGGGCGGCGTGCCGACCCCTAATCCGGCAGCATTGATTCCCTTGGCCAGGAAAACTCAGGCCGATTTATGGGTGCTCGGGACCCACGGCGGAGCGGGCGAATCAACGCTGGCCAGCCTCTCGCCGGGTTGGCGTGAGGCTGACCGTGTATGGCCACATGTACCGGGTGAGAGAGCGCGTGTAGTGCTTGTAGCCCGGTCACATGCACACGGCCTCAGATCTGCCCAGGCGGCCGCAATCCAGTGGGCATCAGGAAATGCCCCAGACATTGACCTGGTTGGCTTGGTGGTCATTCATGACGCGCCCGGCAGACTTCCCCGCGAGCTGCGCGACCTCTTGCAGGTCGTAAGTGGCGGGGTCCCACGCACCTGGTCGGTGCCGTGGGTTGAAGCGTGGCGGCTCGGCGGGAAAATTTCTGCTGCGGCCGCTCCACGTGACGTTCGTCGAGTCATTGACGAACTCCACGCGATCACTAAATCCATCTTGGAAGGAACAAACTAATGACTCTCTTTACCCTTATGAGCGCCGCCGTCGACTTCGCGGCAGCAATGCCCGCACAGATCCCCGATCCGGCCCCGGTACAGCCTCCGGGCACCCAAGGATTCACCACTGCCCTTGCCTGGATCAAGTGGATTGGCTTCGCCTTGGCAGGTGTCGCACTCGTCATCGTGGCTATTCGCATGTTCTTTGCCTCACGTCGTGGCGAAGGTGGCGAGCACGTTGGGGCGCTTGGCTGGATTCTCGGTGGCGTAATCCTCATCGGCGCAGGTGCCGGTCTCGTCGGCGCACTGATGGGCGGCTAGGCTCCATCATGGCTGACGAGACAGAACAGCAGAACCCCTTTAAAAACCGTCGGTTCATCGTTGCCGCTGCCGTTGTGGCAGTTCTCGTGATCGTGGGGGCAGTGGTCATCATCAATGCGCTTGGCAAGCCCAAAGATCCTGCCATCAGTTCAACTCAGACGCCGCAACCCTCGACTAGCGCCGCTCCGACCGCACCAACTGCGGACGCGGGCGGCGTGAGTGTTTGTGGCCTGAACACCGTCAAAATGACTGGCACCCTCAATGCTGCCCCGGAAGCGCAATGGGCTTACCTGGACACAATCACGTTCCCCATTTCCAAGGTCTCCGGGCCTGGTAATTCTGATACCGCCAAGACGATGAATTGCTTTGAGCGCACGCCACAAGGATCTGTATTTGCGGCAGCGGCAGGCATGGCGCAGCTTTCTTCACCAAAACACAATGTTGGCTGGATTAAGGCCAACGTCGTAGATGGTCCGGTAAAAAATCAGATGCTCGAATCTGCACAATCAGATTCGGCAACCAATGACGGTCAAAGCCGCACAACCTTTAGCGGCTTCAAGTTGCTGGCATATGACGGCGACACCGCCCGCGTCGATCTTGGCGTGACAGGGGCCGGCAAGGGCAAAACCATCTACATGTCGATGATTGTTCCCCTGATCTGGGAGAACGGCGATTGGAAAATGGACTTCACCGAAGCGGATATGCGTAGCCCCGCTCAACTCCCAAACCTGGCCGGTTACGCCTTGTGGAAGGAATGACCTAAATGTGCGAGTGGTGGAATGTCGGTTGCAAAGTCGGTGAGGGCGTCGAAAACATCGTGGGCGATGCTATTGAGAACATGGCCTCGGCCGTGCTCGATGCCGTGGGCACGGCAGTCGCATCGCTTGGCACTATGTGGGTTTACATCGGAACACCAAATCTCACCGGAGGCGGTTCAGATGTTGATGCCAGTGCCCCGGGTGAATTCTCGGCTCCGGTACTCACAATTCTTAATTACGTCACATGGATTGGCCTCGCGGTCGCCGTTGCCTCGGCCATTACCTTAGGCGCAATGGTGGCGCTGAAAATGCGCCGTGGCGAGGGGATGCAAGCTGTTGGAAAGTTCGGCCTAATACTCGGTGGGGTAATCCTTGTATCAGCCTCTTCGAGCCTGGTCGCTGGATTACTTCCCTCCGGACCTGGTCAATCCGGAGGTACGGTCGCATTCCTTCAAGGCTCATTGTGGTGGCTCATGATGGCCGTGGCAGTAGGCGGGGTCATCATGGGCGGAATCAGGATGGCAGTTCAACAGCGTGCCCAACCTGGTAAGGACGTTGCAATCGGACTATTGCAGCTCATCGTCATTGCAGGCGCGGGCGTCACTTTTGTAGGTCTCCTGGTTACTGCAATGGACAGCTTCTCCATCTGGATCATCAATGCCTCACTGGACTGCGACGTAACGGCGGGTGACGGTACGTGCTTCGGCCGAAACATCACCACTCTTTTGGCCTTCACAACGGGTTCGGGTGGACTCGGCGCGCTGCTGGTAATCGTCTTGGGCATCATCGCGGTTCTGTGTGCGGTGTTCCAAATCGTTCTCATGATCGCCCGTGGTGGCATGCTCGTGATTCTGACGGGAATTCTTCCCTTGTCGGCGGCCGCTGCAATTACCGGCGAATCAGGCAAGGGCTGGTTGCAGAAAAACATCAGTTGGTTGATCGCATTCATTCTCTACAAACCGGCAGCGGCAATCATTTATGCGGCGGCTTTCCAATTGGCAGGTACAGACGTTTTCAGGGATGACGGTTCGGGTCTGCTATCGGTACTCACCGGAATCATGATGATGGTCCTTGCGCTTTTTGCCATGCCTGCCCTGATGCGTTTCGTAACCCCGATGGTCGGGTCAATGGCCGCTGGTGCCGGGGGTGCCGCGTTGGCCGCTGGCGCTATTGCGGCCCTGCCCTCGGGTGCAGCAGCAATTGGACGTATGGCCGCCGCTAATGGTGGCGGGGGCGGCGGTAATAGCGAATCCAGTAGCTCCGGCAATTCCAGCACGGCTAGCCCTAGTGGTTCAGACGGTAGTGCTGGTGGCCAGGGTAGTTCGGGTAGTTCAGGTGGCGTGGGCAGCCAAGGTGGCTCAGGCAGCCAGGGCGGCTCAGGCAGTTCGGGAAGCTCAGGCAGCCAGGGCGGCATGGGCGCGGGCGGCGAGTCAAGCGGCGCAGCAGCTAGTAGTGGCGGCGCAGCGGCAAGTGCTGGCGGCGGCGGTGCAGCTGCAGGAGCCGGTGCAGCGGCCGGTGGCGGAGCGGCGGCCGGAGCTACTGCGGGAGCAGCTGGCGGCCCCGTAGGAATGGCAGCGGGTGCAGCCATAGGTGTGGCGAAGGGAGCCGCTGACAAGGCAGCCGCAGCCGCACAGACTATTGGAGACGAAGCGACAGGAGAAGGCCCAAGTGGTAGCTGAAACGGTGCCGAACCAGAAGGTTCGGACATATGGAAACTGGCGCAAGCCAACATCATCGGGCATCCTCGGCCTGGGCGCTGTAGGAACGATAATCCTCTTTGTTGGAAGCATCGTCGTCATCCTCGTCATGATGACTCGGGGATTACTCGAAGCCTTCTTGACCGCCGTCGGGGTAGGCGTGGTACTGCTTATGTTGCTGATGAAAGATCAACACGGACGGAACGCCCTGAGCCGAATCTCCAATCGTGTCGGTTGGTGGTTAACACGCAGCCGGGGAACCAATATCTATCGCTCCGGGCCTGCCGGGCAGGCCCCATGGGGAACGAACCAGCTTCCCGGCTTGGCAGCTCCAATGAGGCTTACTGAGCACCATGACTCATACAACCGCCCTTTTGCACTGTTATTCACGCCCCGTGGCTCAACATACAGCGTCGTAATCTCCACGGAACCTGACGGTGCTTCCCTGGTGGATCAGGAACAAATCGACGTGTGGGTGGCCGACTTCGGCCACATGCTCGCCAATCTGGCTGACGAACCGGGCTTGGAAGCAGCATCTGTGACCATCGAGACGGCCCCCGATTCAGGGGCACGGCTACGCCGGGAAGTCGAGTCAAACCTTGATCCGAATGCCCCTGCTTTCTCCCGCGAGGTGATGCTCTCTGTCGTAGAGAACTATCCTGCGGGTTCTTCAACGGTCAAGGCATACGTGGCATTCACGTTCTCGGCTTTCGCCCGCAAGGGTGGAAAGCGTCGCAAGCCGGATGAAATGGCCCGCGAGCTGGCCTCACGCCTGCCCGGTCTGACGGCACAGCTTGAGGCCACCGGGGCTGGTGCAGCTCACCCGATGACTGCCCAGGCACTTTGCGAGTATGTCCGCGTAGCCTACGATCCCAAGGCAGCGACGCTGATTGACAGCGCCCATGCCAAGGGAGAAGTGCCAGAAATGTCGTGGCTCGACGTTGGCCCATCTGCTGCTGAGGCCCAGTGGGGCAGCTACCGCCACGATTCGGGATTATCCGTCACCTGGTCCATGACTGGTGCTCCGCGCGGCAACGTCCAATCGGGTGTTCTTGCCCGGCTCCTGGCACCTCATCGTGACATTGCGCGTAAGCGCGTGACACTGCTGTACCGGCCGGTTTCGGCTGCTCGCGCTGCGGCAATGGTTGAAGCAGATCTAAATGCCGCCACGTTCCGTGCAACGGCAAACGCAAAGACCAAGGCACGCGACTCACTTGCTGTGCGTGCCGCTGCTGCGACCGCTGGGGAGGAAGCATCAGGTGCAGGTCTGGTGAACTTCGGAATGCTCGTGACGGCTACGGTCACCGACACCGATATGCTGCCCGATGCTGCGGCTGCTGTTGACAACCTCGGAGCAACCGCACGGTTACGGTTGCGCCCGCTATATGGGTCGCAGGATTCCGCATTCGTAGCTGCCCTTCCCCTAGGTTTGGTGCTGCCTAAGCACATCGCAATTCCCGCCGAACTTCGCAACAACCTTTAGGAGGTTTTACCGTGGCTCTCAAGTCCAACAAGCGCGTCAAGCCGATGCCGAAAAAGCGTGAAAAGAAGTCTCCTGAGTTCTTGCCGGAACGGCCTAGCGTGCGCGGCTGGTTGGGTCGCGGTAAAGGTTCTTCAACGTATGTTCAGCAGGCCGAAGAATGGCGTGGCACCACCGTTCAAGTCTGCGGAATGTGGCCATTCTCCGTGGGCACGGGCACCCCAATGATCGGGGTGCCCCTTGGGCGTCACATTTTCACCGGGGCCACCCTATGCTGCGATCCGATTTCATGGTTCCAGCGGGCCAACCTCATCAATAACCCCTCGGTGTTCGTACTGGGTAAACCTGCATTGGGAAAGAGCACCGTCATTCGGCGCATGGCCACCGGCTTAGCAGGGTACGGCGTGATGCCTATGGTGCTCGGGGA
>JBAUMA010000647.1:0-4383 GCA_049578485.1 Specibacter sp. | reverse complement strand
GCCACAGCCGCCGCCCGTAGACTGGGGGAACCATGAATCTTCTTGAACAACTCTCCGGCCTTGATGCAAAAACCTCCAGCGATGACGACGTCCTGGAGGCGTTTTTGGAATGGACCATGGAGCGCGGGCTGGAGCTGTACCCCGCCCAGGAGGACGCCGCGATGGAACTGGTCAGCGGCAACAACGTGATCCTGTCCACGCCCACCGGCTCGGGCAAGTCGATGGTGGCCATCGCCGCGCATTTCAACGCCATGGCCCGCGGCGCCTCCAGCTACTACACAGCCCCCATCAAGGCCCTGGTCTCCGAGAAGTTCTTTGCCCTCTGCGAGATCTTTGGTGCCGAAAACGTCGGCATGGTGACCGGGGATTCCTCCGTGAACCAGGACGCGCCCATCATCTGCTGCACGGCCGAAATCCTGGCCAACATTGCCCTGCGCGAAGGTGAGGACGCCGATGTTGGCGTGGTCATCATGGATGAGTTCCACTTTTACTCGGACCCGCAGCGCGGCTGGGCCTGGCAGCTGCCGCTCCTGGAATTGCCGCAGTCGCAGTTCCTGCTCATGAGCGCCACCCTGGGCGAGGTGAACCGTTTTGAAAAGGAACTCACCGAGCTGACGAACCGGGTAACCACTACCGTCTCCTCGGCCCAACGTCCCATCCCGCTGCACTACTACTATGTCCAGACGGGCGTGCACGAGACCCTGGAGGAGCTGCTCGCTACCAAACAGGTCCCCGTTTACGTGGTGCACTTCAGCCAGGCCGAGGCCATCGACAGGGCCCAAAACCTGATGAGCGTCAATGTGTGCACGCGGGAGGAAAAGGACAGGATCGGCGAACTGATCGCCGGATTCCGTTTCTCGGCCGGCTTCGGTAAGACCCTCAACCGGCTGGTGCGGCACGGGATCGGCGTGCACCACGCCGGCATGCTGCCCAAGTACCGCCGCCTCGTGGAGCAGCTGGCGCAGGCCGGGCTGCTGAAAGTCATCTGCGGCACCGACACCCTCGGCGTGGGCATCAACGTGCCCATCCGCACCGTGCTGCTGACGGCCCTGAGCAAGTACGACGGCGTCCGAACCCGCGTGCTTCAGGTGCGTGAGTTCCAGCAGATCGCCGGGCGCGCCGGGCGTGCCGGCTACGACACCGCCGGCACCGTGATTGTGCAGGCGCCCGAACACGTCATTGAAAACACCAAGGCCATGGCGAAGGCGGTGGCCAAGTTCGGCGATGACCAGAAGAAGCTGCGCCAGGTGGTCAAGAAGAAGCCGCAGCAGGGCTTTGTCAGCTGGGGCGAGCCCACGTTCACGCGCCTGGCGGAATCGGTGCCGGAGCCGTTGACCTCCAGCTTCACCATTACGCACGCCATGCTGCTGAACCTGCTCGAACGGCCCGGGGACCCCTTCCAGGCCGCCCGCCGCCTGCTGACGGAAAACCACGAGTCACCTGCCGCGCAGCGCCGCCTTATCCGCAAAGCCCTGGGCATCTACCGAGAGCTGCTCGGGGCGGGCATCATCGAACGAATTCCGGCCGATGAGCTGGAGAGCGACGGCCGCACCGTCCGCCTCACGATGCACCTGCAGATGAACTTTGCGCTGAACCAGCCCCTGTCCCCCTTCGCCCTGGCGGCGCTGGAGCTATTGGACCCCGAGTCCCCCAGCTACGCCCTGGACGTCATCTCCGTCATCGAGTCAACGCTGGAAAAGCCACGCCAGATCCTTGCCGCGCAGCTCAAGCGGGCCCGCACCGAAAAGGTGGCGGCCATGAAGAGCGAGGGCATCGAATACGACGAACGCATGGCAATCCTTGACGAGGTCACGTATGCCATGCCGCTGGGCGAGCTGTTGTTTGGCGCCTTTGAGGTCTACCGGAAGTCGGCCCCGTGGGTGGGCGACTTCGAGCTGAGCCCCAAGTCGATCGTCCGCGACCTGTACGAGCGCGCCATGAACTTTGGCGAATTCGTCCAGTACTACTCGCTGGCCCGTTCCGAAGGCATTGTGCTGCGCTACCTGACGGATGCCTACAAGGCGCTGCGCCAAACCGTCCCCCAGGACGCGCTGCGCGAGGACTTGCAGGACATCATTTCCTGGCTCGGTGAAATGGTCCGCCAGGTGGACTCCAGCCTGCTCGATGAATGGGAAAAGATGACCAGCGGTGAGACTGAGGCCCCCGCCGTCGAGTCGGCCCTCCCGCCGGCTCCGCCACGCCTGACGGACAACCACCGTGCCTTCCGGGTCATGGTCCGCAACGAGATGTTCCGCCGCGTGGAACTTGCCGCCGATGACGAATTCGAGGCCCTTGGCCAGCTCGACGCCGACCACGGCTGGGATGCCGACCGCTGGGCCGATGCCCTGGACGCGTACTGGGACGAACACGAGTTCATCGAGTCCGGTCCCGCCGCCCGCGGCCCGGCCCTGCTGAGCATCACCGAGTCGGCCGATTCCTGGAAGGTGCGCCAAACCCTGGCGGACCCCGCAGGGAACCACGACTGGATCATGACGGCCACGGTGGATTTGGACGCGTCCAACGAGGCCGGCTCCGCCGTCGTCACCTTTGAGGACTTCAGCCGCCTGTAGGGCTCAGGCGTCGGCGTACGGCGCCGGTTCGGCCAGCGGCAGGGCGGAGACATCGGTCCATGCTCGGAGCCGCCCTTCCTCGGTGACCTCAAGGGCCAGCACCTCCGAGGTGTCCCCTTCACCGGTTTCGGTGTCGATGTAGGACACGGCGAAATAGCCGACGCCCGGCGAGGGCAGCTCAAGGCTCAAGGCGATTTCGGCGCTCTCCCCCTCGCCGAGTTCGAGCTGCACCGTTTCGAGGCCAACAAGCCAGTCTTCGGGGGCGGCGTAGCTGGCGCGCAACCGGGCCTCAAGGTCCTGGCGCCCCAGCTCCAGGCGCGCCAGTACGTCTCCGGAGAACTCCCCGTCGTAGGCCGGTTCAAAGTCTTGGGCCAGTGATTCGAGCATGAAGTCCACGAGTCGGCTCCCCGTCAACAAGTCAACATCCACAATCGGGTCCCGCAGCGCCTTGGCCCGGGACTTGACCGTGCCACCCACGTGGAGATCGATGGACGCTGGGCCGGCCGGCACCGCGCCACCACCGTCGCCGTGGATGTCCCAGTCAACTTTTGCCAAGCGGCAGCTGCGCACCACGCCCGACCATTCGCCGGCGTCGTCCGCGGTAAACACGAACGCCGCGGACCGGCGCGGACCCCGCGGTTCCGGCAGCGCCCACGGGACATCGGCGAAGTAGTTACCGCTTGCGGCATCAGCGACGGCACGCAGGGATGACACCGTGCGCCGCTCGGGCAGGCCCAACCACTCACGGATCTGCCGCATCGCGGGGCCATAGAGTTCAAAGACCTCAAACACTTGCGGCACCGCAGCCGTCCCAAACGACTCCGGCATCAAGGGCTTCGGAGGACGCAGCGTACCGCCGTCCACGATCTTCATCTTTTTGCTGCCGGGTTTGCGATAGTTCCAACGCAGGGCCATGGCGATTCGCGCTCCTCACCTCACACATGTCTCTACGGTGAGGGTATTCCTGAAGCGGTCCCGCAGCAAGGATTCGCTCCGGCTTCGGCAGCGGCGAGGCAGCCGATAAGCTCAATTCATGAGTTTGATACGCGAAGCGCGCCCCGCCGATGTCCCCGCCATCCTTGGCATGATCCACGATCTTGCCGTTTATGAAAAGGAGCCCGACGCCGTCATCAACACGGTGGAGATGCTCCACGCCAGCCTGTTCGGCGACCATCCGCAAGTGTTCGTGCACGTCGTCGACAGCCCGGACGCAGGCGCGCCGATTGTCGGGTTCGCCTTGTGGTTCCTGAACTACTCCACCTGGGAAGGCAGGCTCGGCATCCACCTCGAGGACCTGTATGTGCGCCCCGAGACTCGCGGCGGCGGCCACGGCAAGGCACTGCTGCGCACGCTGGCACAGATTGCCGTGGAGCGCGGCTACGCCCGTGTTGAATGGAGCGTCCTTGACTGGAACACCCCGGCCATCAACTTCTACAAGTCGCTGGGCGCCGCCCCCATGGACGGCTGGCACGTATTCCGCCTGGACGGCGCCGAACTGGACGCCTTTGGTGCCGCCGTCTCAGCGGCGGCCGACGCCGTTGAGGCCAGCGCATGACCGCCGGCGAACAGTACGTGATCCGCGGCGTGGCCATGCGCGACCATTGGTTCAGCGCACCCCTCGACCACGCCAACCCGGCCGGCCCGGCCATCACCCTCTACGCTCGTGAGCTGTTCGACGCGGCGAGGGGCGGCGAGGACCTGCCCTGGCTGCTGTTCCTGCAAGGCGGCCCGGGCGGTCGCGGCAACCGGCCGTTGGGGTTCAGCGGGTGGTTGGCCGCGGCGTCCAAGAGCTTCCGAATACTCATGCTTGACC
>JBAUMA010000646.1:0-3834 GCA_049578485.1 Specibacter sp. | reverse complement strand
GCTGCAGGGCTGGCCAACGATCTGTTGACCACCACGCTGCTCATGGCGCGCGGGCCTGTCCTGTTTGCCCCTGCCATGCACACCGAAATGTGGCACCACGGAGCCACGGTGGCCAATGTTGCCACCCTGCGCTCACGCGGGGTCCATGTCCTGGACCCCGCCGTGGGACGCCTGACGGGACCCGACACGGGCCCCGGACGCTTGCCCGAACCGTCCGAGATCTTTGCTGCGGCCATGGCCCTCGTGAAAGGCGGCCGCACTCTGGCCACGGCACAGGTTGCCGGCGCCGAAGCTGCCGCCCCCGCTGCCGCGGAAGCCGCCGTCGAGTCCGCGGACGACGCCGGTGCACCTGTTGAGGTGGACCCCGCGGACGACGCCGCTACCCCCGCTGCCTCCCCCTCCACGGGCCTCCTTGCGGGCAAGCGCGTGGTCATCACGGCCGGCGGAACCCGCGAACCGCTGGACCCCGTGCGGTTCCTGGGCAACAAATCATCCGGCAAGCAGGGCGTGGCGCTGGCCGAATCGGCCATGGCTGCCGGTGCGCAGGTGACCTTCATCCACGCACACATGGATGTTGCGCCGCCGGCCGGTGCGTCCCTGCAAAGCGTGGAGACGGCCCTTGAGTTGCGTGCTGTCACCCTGAGTGCGGCGGCGGGCGCCGACGTCCTGATCATGGCGGCGGCCGTGGCCGACTTCCGGCCCGCCAACATCTCCGCCGGGAAGATCAAGAAGCGTGACAACGTCGCCGATCCCGTCATCAACCTGGTCCGCAACCCCGACATCCTTCTCGAAGCGGTGGCCCACAGGGCGGCCCAAAACAGCAACCAGCTGATCGTCGGCTTTGCCGCTGAAACCGGTGACGAACAGGCCGATGCGCGCAGCTATGCGGAAGCCAAGCTCAAGCGCAAAGGCTGCGACCTGCTCGTGGTGAACGAGGTCGGGCCGGGGGAGTCGGGCACCGAAAAGGTGTTTGGCCAGGATGCCAACCAGGTGGAAATCCTGGCCCTCGACGGAGCCGAGCCCGTGCATGCCGGCGGGTCAAAGCGGGCGGTGGCGGACGTCGTCGTGCACGTCATTGCCGCACGGCTGGCCAGCACCTGAGCCCGGCCAACTGTGTACCTGTGTGACAACCCATGCCCCGCGCCCATGAAGCGCGTTTAAGAACCAAGTAGAGTAGAGCAGTGACTTCAGCGAACCCCGTACGCCTTTTTACTTCAGAATCCGTGACCGCAGGCCATCCGGATAAAATTTGTGACCAGATCAGCGATGCCATCTTGGACGCGCTGCTGGCCGAGGACCCCAATTCCCGCGTGGCCGTGGAGACCATGGCCACCACGGGGCTGGTCCATGTGGCCGGTGAGGTCACAACCAACGCGTACGTGGAAATCCCGGCGATTGTCCGCAACACCATCCTGGACATTGGCTACGACTCCTCGGCCAACGGCTTCGACGGCGCCCGTTGCGGCGTGTCGGTTTCGATCGGTCAGCAGTCCCAGGACATTTTCGACGGTGTCTTCAACGCCCTCGAAGTTCGCGAGGGCACCGCCGTGGACGCCTATGACACCCAGGGCGCCGGCGACCAGGGCCTCATGTTTGGCTACGCCAGCAATGAGACCGCCTCCTACATGCCCACCCCCATCTTCCTGGCACACCGCCTGTCCGAGCGGTTGACGCAGGTGCGCAAGTCCGGGCTGCTCTCCTACCTGCGCCCCGACGGCAAGACCCAGGTCACCATCGGGTACGACGGCGACACCCCCGTCTCCGTGGATACCGTTGTTATCTCCAGCCAGCACGCCGAGGGCACCTCACTCGACCAGTTGCGCGCGGACCTGCAGGAATTCGTCATCAGCCCCGTCATGGACGCCTCGGGCCTGGACACGTCAGCCATCAAGACCTACCTGAACCCGGCCGGGCCGTTCGTGGTGGGCGGTCCCGTGGGCGACGCCGGATTGACGGGCCGGAAGATCATCGTTGACACCTACGGCGGCATGGCCCGCCACGGAGGCGGCGCCTTCTCCGGCAAGGACCCGTCAAAGGTTGACCGCTCCGCTGCCTACGCCATGCGCTGGGTGGCCAAGAACGTGGTGGCCGCGGGCCTGGCTTCCCGCGCCGAGGTCCAGGTGGGCTATGCGATCGGCGTGGCGCGGCCCGTGGGCGTGTATGTGGAGACCTTTGGCACCGAAACCGTTGACCCGCGGCGGATCGAGGACGCCATTGCAGCAGTCTTCGACCTGCGCCCGGCCGCCATCATCCACGATCTCGACTTGTTGCGCCCCATCTATGCCAAGACGGCCGCACACGGGCACTTCGGCCGGGACGATCCCGATTTCACGTGGGAATACCTTGACCGGGTTGATGCCCTGAAGGCTTTCTTCAACGCCTAGCCACCCGCTTTATCCACAGGGCGTTTTTGTCCACAGCCAGCACAGTCCACCGGCGCAAATGTCGGAGGGCTGTGCTTAGCTGGTTTCAGGGTCGGAAACGGCCCAAACGAAGTCACCGCCGGAAAGGAGGACGCCATGGAGCCGCACCCGGAACAGGGCGTCCAACTGAGCCTGCTGAGCGGTTTTGTCGGTCGCGAACGTGTGGCAGATCCCCACAGCGGGGTGGAGCTGGCTCGCTCATTGCCAGTGGCCCGGGTGGTCATTGATTCCCCCCTGCCCCACCTGGACCGGATCTTTGACTACTCTGTTCCCAAGGAGCTCGACGCCGTGGCCCGGCCCGGCGTGCGGGTGCGGGTCAAGTTCTCGGGCCAGGACCTCAACGGCTTCCTAGTGGAGCGGGTTGCCGAGTCGGAAAGCGAGCGGCTCGTTCCGCTGGCGCGCGTCTATTCGGCCGTGCAGGTGCTCGCGCCGCAGATCCTCGAACTGGCCCACAAGGTGGCCGCACGCTACAGCGGCACCGTGGCCGATGTCCTGCGCGTTGCCGTGCCGCCGCGGGTGGCCAGCCTCGAAAAGGGCTACCTGTTGGCCGCCGCCGAACGGGCGACCGCGACGCCGGCATCGACTGTGGCCGAGCCGGCGCCGGAACCGCACCCCGGGCATTCCCTGTTCGCCGACTACGCCCATGCCGAAGACTTCATGACTCGACTGGCCATGGGAGACACCCCGAAGGCGGTCCTGTCGGCTCTCACCGGGTATGGGCCCGGCTCCTGGCACCACCAGATCGCCCAAGTGGTGGCTTACTGCCAAAGCTCGGGCAGGGGAGCCATCGTGGTGGTCCCGGACCTGCGCGACCTTGACCTGCTGGAGCGGGCCTTCGCCACGATCCTGCCCGAGGGCAGCTTCGTGAAGCTGACGGCCGACGACGGCCCAACCCTGCGCTATGACAACTTCCTGCGAGTACTCTCGGGCGATGTGAAAGTGGTGATCGGCACCCGCTCGGCGGCCTACGCCCCCGTGGCTGATTTGGGCTTGGTGTGCTGTTGGGACGACGGCGATGAGCTCCACATTGAGCGCCGCGCCCCCTACCAGCACAGCCGGGACGTGCTCCTGCTACGCTCCGAGGTCGAAAGCACCGCCGTGCTCATGGCCGGGCACAGCCGCAGTTGCGAGTCCCAGCGCCTTGTCGCGACGGGCTGGGCCCAGTCCCTGGTGCCGGAGCGTCCGGCGGCCCGCACCGCCACGGCGAGGGCCATCAGCACCGCCGACAGCTACGAACAGGAGCGGGACCCCCTTGCGGCCGTGGCGCGCCTGCCGCACCGTGCCTGGCAAACTGCCAAGGCGGCCCTTGCGTCCGGACCTGTCCTGGTCCAGGTGGCCCGCACCGGCTATGCTCCGGCGCTTGCCTGCCAACGCTGCCGCGAGGTGGCCCGTTGCGTTGAATGTACTGGTC
>JBAUMA010000645.1:0-2521 GCA_049578485.1 Specibacter sp. | reverse complement strand
CGATTACTTCGCCCAAGTAGGCCGGAGTGTCGGAGGTTGGCGCGATCGTGCTGTTGACGACGACGCGGAACCGGTCCAGGGTCTCGGCCGGGCTGGCGCCGAGGTGCTCCTGCAGCCGGCGCTGGTTGTGCACATCGGGCCGGAAACGTGCGCCGATCATGCTGCGGATCCACTGCCACTGGTTCAGGCTCGCCGCCGCACTCAGATGCGCGACGACCTGCTCAACATCCCACTGCCCACAAAGGGTCCGCTGATGCCACTGTTCCGTACTGAGGCCCGCCAGGTCCTCCGCGAAAGCGGCGCGCTCAGCATGCACGAGCGCCCAAAGGTGGGTGTCCGAAGATCTTGCCATAGTCCCTGTTTCCCCTATTCTGTCTCCGCGGTTTCATCCTACGCCGGCACACACGGCCTCTTGTCCGGGAAAGACCTGACGTGATTTGATCATGGGACCGTCCCACGCTCCGGGATTTATTTGGCAGAATCGCCTGCATGGACCCATCGATTTTTCTTACGGGATTGTCCCAGAGCTCCACGAGCCGCTAATGCCAACGAGCCAGGGCTCGACGTCGCCTTGTTTCTGCAGCGCATGGAGGAGCTTGGGCCGCCGCGCGGGTATTGGTCGATCTTCCTCGCCGGCCCGAGCTTCACCCTTCTTCCCGACGACGACGGCGCCCTGCGAGCACTGACAGCCATCCGCCACCATCTGGCCGACGGCGGATCTGCGCTCATTCCACTGTTCATCCCCCCACCCAACCCGCATCACCAGATTGGCAGCACAAGCGAAGGGGGGCCCGCAGGTGATGCCTGCGGCCCCCGTTACCTTTTTAGTAGCCCCTCTAGCTGAGTAAGAATTGGGGTTGTTGGCCTGTCGGTCCCGGCATGGTTCTTTCCCCCAGTCATCCATGATCCGGGGGGTGTTGCCACCGGGGTTCGATAGGCGCCAGGGATATCGCTAATGGGGACCGGACCAGCACAGGGACACAGCGTGTAGGTCAGCCGTAACGTGGATGCCGAGCCTTGCCGCCGCAGGACAAGCCAACACCGAAATGAACGACACGATTTCTGGGAGGTTTGCGTTGATCAGTGACCATGAAAGCGTCGATATCTTCATAGGTGTTGACGTTGGCAAGAGCAATCATCACGCGGTCGCCATCGACCGAAACGGCAAGAAACTCCTGGACCGGGCCCTGCCCCAGGACGAGGCGAAGATCCGGGCGATCATCAAGGCCGTCGCCGGCAAGGGCACCGTGTTGCTGGTCGTTGATCAGCCCTCGACCATCGGCGCCCTGCCGGTCGCCGTGGCTCGCGCCCAAGGCATCATGGTCGGATACATTCCCGGCCTGGCGATGCGCCGCATCGCGGACCTGCACCCCGGCGAAGCCAAGACCGACGCCAGGGACGCGGCCATCATTGCCGAAGCCGCCCGGTCCCTGCCACACACCCTGCGTTCCATGGTCCTCGCCGACGAACAGGCCGCGGAACTCTCCATGCTGTGCGGCTTCGATGACGACCTCGCCAAGCAAGCCACCGCAACGTCGAACCGGATCCGGGGTCTGCTGACCCAGATCCACCCGGCACTGGAACGCGTCATCGGTGAGCACCTGGACCACCCCGCCATGGCCGAGCTGCTGATCAAGTACCCGTCCCCGGAGAATCTCCGCAAGGCCGGCCAAACCCGGGTGGCAGCCCTGCTGAGCAAGCATGCCCCGCGGGCCGGGAAACGCTGGGCCGCCGACATCTTCACGGCCCTGGGCGAGCAGACAGTGGTCGTCTCCGGCACCGGCGCCGCCGGCATTGTCCTGGCCCAGCTCGCCGCGATGCTCAAGCAACTACGCATAGCCCGGGATGAGCTGCTGACCCAAGTAGAAGCGCTCGTGGAGGCCCACCCTCTTCACCAGGTCCTGACCTCCATGCCGGCGGTCGGAGTCAGGACTGCAGCACGGATCATCACCGAAGTCGCCGGCAAAGAATTCCAGTCCTCCGGGCACCTGGCCTCCTACGCCGGACTGGCCCCGGTCACCTGGCGTTCCGGGACCTCGATCCGCGGCGACCACCCCTCCAGGAAGGGCAACAAAACCCTGAAACGGGCATTCTTTCTCTCCGCATTCGCGGCGCTGAAAGACCCACTCTCACGCGCCTACTACGACCGGAAACGTGCCGAGGGCAAGAAACACAACCAAGCGTTGATCGCCCTCGCCCGGCGCCGCTGCGACGTGTTATTCGCGATGCTCCGCGACGGCACCTTCTACGAGGCGCCAACCCCGAAAACCACATAAAGACGAACATCTCTTCTCCGGCAGCAGTCCACCGCCGGCCACATCAGGCTGCCCAAAAACCCGCCTCCAACTTTCTCGAAAAAGGAGTGGCAAACCCCTTGACGAAAAACATAGGGACACCCCCCACGTCCGGGCCGCCGTCGACGAATCCCTGGGACGCCTGGGCACCGAGGTGATCGACCTCTACTACATGCATCGCCGCGACCTCCGCGTGCCCATCGAGGAAACCGTGGGCGCCATGGCGG
>JBAUMA010000644.1:0-1819 GCA_049578485.1 Specibacter sp. | reverse complement strand
GAAAAGGTTGGTTCGGCGGGGGACTGGACGCCTGAGCTTGTTGGTCCGGAATGAGCCGAACTTGTTGGGGGTCGGGAAGGGCTGGGGGGTGCCCCTATCTTTTTCGCAAGACCTTTTCGGGGTTTTTCCGAGAATTCCTTGGGGATCGCGGGACCGGGATGTTTGGGCATGGCTTCGCGGTCCGGCTCCGTGGCGTTGGGTCGGACTGCGATGCTGTATTCGGTTCGGGTTCTTAGGCGGCGAGAACCTCGGGGGCCTCGTAGGTGCTTCCGTCGCGGAGCATCGCGAACAGGACGTTGCAGCGTCGCCGGGCCAGCGCGATGATCGCTTGGTTGTGCTTCTTGCCCTCGGCGCGTTTCTTGTCGTAGTAGGCCCTGGATATGTGGTCCTTGCATTTCAGGGACGCGAACGCCGAAAGGAACAGCGCCCGTTTGAGGACCTTGTTGCCCTTGCGTGAGGAATGGTCCCCGCGGATGGAGGTCCCGGATCTCCAGGTCACCGGGGCGAGGCCGGCGTAGGAGGCCAGGTGCCCTGCGGTGGCGAAGTCCTTGCCGCTGACCTCGGTGAGGATCCGTGCCTGCGTGCGGATCCCGACCCCGGGCATCGATTCGAGCACGAGGTGCAGCGGGTGGTCCATGACCAGTTCCTCCACCCGCACCAACACCGCTGTGCGGGCTGCCCTGGTCTGGGCGAGCATGCGGGCCAGTTCGGGCAGGACGACGCCGGCTGCCTCCGTGCCCGAGACGACCACGGACTGGGCCGCCAGCGCCGCGGTGATGTCCCTGGCCCAGCCCCTCCAGGCCCGCGGTGCATGCTTGCGCAAAAGGGCGCCGATGCGGGCTTCCCCGGCCCGGCGCAGGGCCGCCGGCGTGGGGTATTTGGCCATCAGCTCGGCCATGGCCACGTGGTCCAGGTGCTTGCCGATCACGCGTTCCAGGGCCGGATGGATCTGGGTGAGCAGCCCGCGAATCCGGTTGGAGGTGGCGGTGGCCGCCTTGGCCAGGTCGTCATCGAAACCGCAGAGCATGGACAGCTCCGCGACCTGGGCCTCGGGGACCTGAACGGCACGCAGGGTGTGGGGCATCGTGCGGGCGGCGGAAGCGATGATGAAAGCGTCTTTCGGATCGCTTTTGGCCTCCCCGGGGTGCAGGTCGGCGATGCGGCGCATCGCCAACCCGGGCAGGTAGGCGACCTGGATTCCCGCGGCTTGGGCGACGGCGACCGGCAGCGCGCCGATGGTCGCCGGCTGGTCCACCACGAAGAGCAATCGCCCGTGCTTGGACAGGGACTTGATCAGGGTCTTGAGCTTGGCCTCGTCCTGCGGCAGGGCCTTGTCCAGGAGCTTCTTGCCAGCCTTGTTCAGGGCCACCGCGTGGTGGTTGGTCTTGCCGACGTCGACGCCGATGAACACGTCAATGGAGTCGTGGTTTTGGATCATGGAGCACCTCATTCGGAGAGCCATTTCGTCATGGCGGCGGATGAATCGTTGCTGGCTTGTCCTTGTGGCTCCACGGCTCGGCATCCACGTTACGACCGACAGTTGGACGGGTGGTGGCTTGCCCAGATCCGGCCCCTATTAGCGATTTCCTTGGTGCCTTCGATCCCGGTGACAGCACCCCCCGGACCATGAATGACAGGGGGAGTGAATCATGCCGGGACCGACAGGCCAGCAACCCCAATCCTTCCTCAGGAAGTCCGGTAGAGGGGCTACTAAAAAGGTAACGAGGATGCCCGTCGGGGACGGGAGAGGGCCGGGCGCCGCGGGCGGAACAGCCGGCACGGCACATCGGCGGCGCTATGGGCGGGCGGGCATCGAAGC
>JBAUMA010000643.1:0-15169 GCA_049578485.1 Specibacter sp. | reverse complement strand
GCCCAGAGCAACGAATGCCTGACGGTCAATCCCGATTACTACACGTACTAAGATCCAGGGAATTCAAAGCCAAAAAAGGGGTGGTCGCCGGAATTCCGGTGGCCACCCCTTTTAGCGGTTTGCCTTGACGGCCACTTACCAGATGCGCACCCGATCCGCCGGGTCCAGCCACAGTCCGTCACCGGCGGTGGTGGCAAAGACGTCGTGGAATGAGTCAAGGTTTCGCACCACGGCGTTGCAGCGCCATTCCGAGGGGGAGTGGGGGTCGATCGCCAGCCGGCGCACGGCTTCTTCGTGGCGGATCTTCGTGCGCCAGCACTCGGCCCAGGAGAAGAAGAAGCGCTGGCCGCCCGACATGTCCTCGATGACCGGCGGCGTGTCCCCGTCCAGGCTCAACTGGTACGCCTTGTACCCAATGGCGAGCCCGCCCAGGTCCCCGATGTTTTCACCCAGCGTCAGCTTGCCGTTGACCTTTTCCCCCGGCGCGGCGGTTGGGGAGAGGACGTTGTATTGGTCCACCAGTCGGGCCGTCAACGCTTCGAATGCGCCGCGGTCCGCGTCGGTCCACCAGTTCCGCAGGGCGCCCGTGCCGTCGAATTGGGAGCCTTGATCGTCAAAGCCATGGCCAATCTCGTGGCCGATCACGGCCCCGATCCCGCCATAGTTGGCGGCGTCGTCGGCATCGGCGTCGAAGAATGGCGGCTGCAGGATGGCCGCCGGGAAGACCACCTCGTTCATGGTGGGGTTGTAGTAGGCGTTGACCGTTTGCGTGGTCATCAGCCATTCGGCCCGGTCGACGGGTACACCGATCTTGGCCAGCTGGCGGGCCAGTTCGAAGGCATTGCTGCGTTCAATGTTGCCGATCAAGTCCCCGGGCACAATTTCCAGTCCCGAATAGTCACGCCACGCGGAGGGGTAGCCGATTTTTGGGGTGAACGCGTCAAGCTTGGCCAACGCCTTGGCGATGGTCTCCTGGCTCATCCAGGTCAGCTCGGAAATGCTGACCCGGTACGCCTCGATCAGGTTTGCCACCAGCGTCTCCATGCGGGCCTTGTGGCTCTCGGGGAAATGCTTGGCAACGTACAGCTGGCCCACGGCCTCGCCCACGGCGCCTTCCACGAGGGCCACCCCGCGCTTCCACCGTTCCCGGATGGCCGGGGTGCCGCTGAGGGTGGTCCCGTAAAACGCGAAGTTCGTGTCCACGAATGCCTTGGACAGGTAGGGCGCGGCGCTGGAGATGGTGCGCATGGCCAGCCATGCCTTCCAGTCCTCCAGGCGTTCCTCGGTCAGCAGGGAAACCTGGCCGCGGAAGAAGTCGGGTGTGGCAACCACGAGTTCCGAGCATTGGCCTGCCGTGACACCGAGGGCTTCCAGCCACAGTTCAACCGCGGGCATCAGGTCCAGGGCGTCGGACTTGTCCATCAAGTTGTACGTCTTCTGGGGATCGCGCAACGTCACCTTGTCCCAGTGCGTGGCCGCGATCTCGGTCTCGAGTGCCACGATCCGGCGGGCCTTGCCCGCAGGGTCGGAGACGGCGGCAAGCTCCAGCATGGCCTGCACATGGGACGCATAGGCGGCGAGGATGGGGTCGAACTTTTCATCGCGGTAATAGGATTCGTCAGGCAGGCCGAGTCCCCCCTGGAAAAGGTGGAGCAGGGAGCGGTCGGGATTGCCGGCGTCGTTGCTGACATAGGCTCCGATGAGCCCGTCCCCGCCATCGCGGTCCAATTCACCCATCAACGTCACGACGCCGGCAATGGAGCCGGCCCGCTCGATGTCCGCCAGCTTTTGGGCCAGCGGGGTGGCCCCCGCGGCCTCAACGGCGGCCTCATCCATGAAGTCCGCGTACAGCGCGCCAATCTTGGCGGCAATGCCGCCGGGGGAGGTGCCAGGCCGCGCGGCCTGCGCGCCCGCCTCCTCGATGATCGCCCGAACGGCAGCTTCGGCCTCATCGCGCAAGGTGACAAAGGACCCTGTCATGGCCCGGTCATCGGGAATGACCTCCTTGGCAAGCCATTGACCATTGACGTGTTGGTACAGGTCCTCCTGCGGACGGACGGTGTTGTCAAAATTGCTGACATTGATGCCGGAATGCGTCAAAATAATCTGTTCCCCTATAGATGAAAAGGATGCGTTGGCCTGGAAAGCCAACCATCGTGGGTCCTCGTCACGGACACTCACGCACGTGAGCTCTTTCACCATCATCCTAGTGCCGTGTTAGGGTAAAAAAGTGCGCACTGGAATGCTCCTTCTTAGCTGCCGCGGCGAGGCCTCAACCACGTTGATCTGATCAACCTGGCAAATTGGCCGCCCTCGCTGCGGTGTTTGTGTTGCCCGGCCGGACCTTCCAAACCGTTGAACAAGATTAAGGCCAACGCCATGCGAAATGCACAAAAGCCCTCTGGAATGCCCGTACACCGCTACATTCCCTTCCAGGACCAGATCAACGTCTCCCTGCCGGACCGCACCTGGCCGGACAAGGTCATCACGAAGGCCCCGCGCTGGTGCGCCGTGGATTTGCGTGACGGCAACCAGGCCCTGATCGACCCGATGAGCCCGGGCCGCAAAATGAAAATGTTCCAGTTGCTCGTCAAGATGGGCTACAAGGAAATCGAGGTCGGATTCCCGTCCGCCTCGCAGACCGACTTCGACTTTGTCCGCCAGCTGATCGAGGGTGGCCACATCCCGGACGACGTCACCATCCAGGTGCTGACCCAGGCCCGCGAGCACCTGATCGAGCGGACCTACGAATCCCTGGTCGGCGCCAAGCAGGCAATCGTCCACCTGTACAACTCCACCTCCGTGCTCCAGCGCCGCGTGGTGTTCAACCAGGACGAGGACGGTATTCTGGACATCGCCCTGCAGGGTGCCCGGCTGTGCAAGAAGTACGAGGAAACCCTCACGGACACGCACATCACGTACGAATACTCGCCCGAGTCCTTCACCGGAACCGAGCCGGAGTACGCCCTGCGTGTGTGCAACGCGATCGCCGACATCTTTGAGGCCTCCGCCGACAACCAGGTCATCATGAACCTGCCGGCCACCGTTGAAATGGCCACCCCGAACGTCTACGCCGACTCCATCGAGTGGATGAGCCGAAACCTGCACCCGCGTGAAGGCATCATCTTGTCCCTGCACCCGCACAATGACCGCGGCACCGGTGTTGCCGCCGCGGAGCTGGGTTACCTGGCCGGCGCCGACCGGATTGAAGGCTGCCTGTTTGGCAACGGTGAGCGCACCGGCAACGTCGACCTGGTCACCCTTGGCCTGAACATGTTCACCCAGGGCATCGACCCCATGATCGACTTCTCCGACATCGACGACATCCGCCGCACGGTGGAATACTGCAACCAGCTGCCCGTCGCCGAACGCACCCCCTACGGCGGGGACCTGGTTTTCACCGCCTTCTCCGGCTCACACCAGGACGCCATCAAGAAGGGCTTCGAAGCCCTGGAAGCCGATGCGGCGGCCGCCGGGAACACCGTGGCGAACCACACCTGGGCCGTGCCCTACCTGCCGGTGGACCCCAAGGACCTGGGCCGCAGCTACGAGGCCGTCATCCGCGTCAACTCTCAATCCGGCAAGGGCGGTGTGGCATACCTGCTCAAGAACGAGCACAACCTGGACCTGCCCCGCAGGGCGCAGATCGAGTTCTCCGGCGTCATCCAAAAGCGTACCGACACCGTGGGCGGGGAAGTCAGCGGCAGCGAGCTGTGGACCATCTTCAACGACGAGTACCTGCCGGCCGCAGCGTCCAATGACGCCTGGGGGCGGTACCGGATCGGCTCCTTCGCCACGTCCACGGACGACGACGGCGAGATGACGCTGATTGCCAAGATGACCATCGACGGGGTCACCGCCACCCGCACCGGCACCGGCAACGGCCCGATCGCCGCATTGCTGGCCATCCTGGGCGAGGACGGCGTGGACGTGCGCGTCCTGGACTACTCGGAACACGCGCTCAGCGAAGGTGGCGACGCCCGCGCCGCCGCGTTCGTCGAATGCGCCGTCGGGGAGCGGGTGCTCTGGGGCGTCGGCATCGATGCCAACACCTCCACCGCCTCGCTGAACGCCGTCATCTCGGCAGTCAACCGCGCCGTCCGCGACGCCCAGGCCGTTTAATCCGCGCAAGCGTGGGCCCAGTAACCCGAAGCGCCCCTGTCCCGCCACTGTCCGTGGCGGCACAGGGGCGTTTCGGAGCGTGAGGGCAAGCCGGCGGGCGTTCTTGGTGGGAGAATGTAATGGTGTCCAATCAATCGTTTGCCGCGCGCACCTACCGGGATGACGCCGTCGTGCTGCGCACCCACAAGCTGGGGGAAGCGGACCGGATCATCACCTTGCTAACCCATCACCACGGGCAGCTGCGGGCGGTGGCCCGCGGTGTCCGGCGGACCAGCAGCAAGTTTGGCGCGAGGCTGGAACCCTTCATGGTTGCTGACCTGCAACTCGTCAAGGGCCGCACCTTGGACATTGTGACCCAGGCCGTGGCCAAGGGCAGCTATGGTGACGCCATCTCCGCCAACTACGACCGCTACGTGGTCGCGGCCGCAATGACGGAGACGGCCGAGCGCCTGACCGATGTCGACGGCGAAACCTCCAGCGCCCACTACCTGTTGCTGGTGGGGGCCCTCGCATCCCTGAGCCGGGGCGCCCATGCGGCCGAACTAATCTTGGATTCGTACCTGTTGCGTGCCGTTTCCATCGCGGGCTGGGCGCCGAGCTTTGGCGACTGTGCCCGGTGCGGGGAACCCGGACCCCATGGAGCGTTCAATGCCGCCATCGGTGGCGCCGTGTGTCACGAGTGCCGCCCTCCGGGGTCCCCTGCTCCGGCACCCCAAACCATGTCCCTGCTGGCCTGCCTGCTATCCGGGGACTGGGCCGGCGCCGATGCGTCGGAACTTGTCCACCGGCGGGAAGCCGCCGGTCTGGTGGCCGGCTATGTCCAATGGCATCTGGAACGCACCGTGCGTTCCCTGAAACTTGTGGAGCGTGCATAGATTTATGGCAGTACAGCGAACCAGCCGCAGCGAATCTAAGCCGGCGGTCACACCGCCCTGGCCACACGCATCGGGTGCGGCCATGCCGGCCATACCCGCGGAGCTGGTCCCCAACCACGTGGCCATCGTCATGGACGGCAACGGGCGCTGGGCCAACCAGCGCGGCCTGCCCCGCATCGAGGGACACAAGGCGGGGGAACCGGCGCTCCTTGACGTCATGGCCGGGGCCATTGAAATGGGCATCAAATATGTCAGCGTCTATGCGTTTTCGACGGAGAACTGGAAGCGGTCACCGGAGGAAATCCGCTTCCTCATGGGATTTAACAAGGATGTGCTTCGCCGCCAGCGGGACCAACTTGACGCCTGGGGGGTCCGCATCCGCTGGGCCGGACGAAAGCCCCGGCTGTGGGGTTCGGTCATCAAGGAGTTGGAGGTCGCGCAGGAACACACGAAGGACAACGACACCATTACGTTGACCATGTGTGTTAATTACGGCGGCAGGGCTGAAATTGCCGACGCCGTGGCGGCCTTGGCTGCCGACGTCGCCGCCGGGAAGCTCAGCCCCCGGGCCGTCTCCGAAAAGACGATCCAAAAGTACATGTACCTGCCCGACGTGCCCGACGTCGACTTGTTCCTGCGCTCCAGCGGTGAACAACGGCTTTCCAACTTCATGCTGTGGCAAAGTGCCTACGCCGAGTTTGTTTTCATGGACACACTGTGGCCCGACGTCGACCGCAGGACACTGTGGGCGGCAGTGGACGAATACGCCCGCCGTGACCGCCGCTACGGCGGTGCCGTCGATGCGGCAAAACCCGTGGGCTGATCCGTTCAATTCGTTCGGCCACGCACAGGGTGTTTTTTATCCCGCACAGCTGTGCGTTATCTGGCGTAGCCGTGCAACCACCTGTCCAGCCGGAAGTAGGCGTCCTCACGGACGGCTGTGTTGGAGAGAAATACCTCGTGCAGGGCGCCGGTGACACGCTCCACCGCCACGCTGCTGCCCAGCGACAATGACCGCACGGCCAGGGCCCGAACGTCCAGCACCACGTCGGCATGGAGCATCGCATCGTTCCATACCGGTCCCAGCAAGCTCCGCGAGGACAACAAGACCAGAACGGGCATGGGCAACGCAAGCCCGCGGGCCACTTCCTGCTGGGCGGCAAGAATTGCCTGCATCCAGCCCGCCCGCACGGGGAACGCCTGCGGGGGCCGCATGCGCTTGTCGACCGGCCAATCCCCGTAGGCGTCCTTGCTGATGCCCCGCCAATAAAACGTCCGTTCGGGGACCCTCATCCTGGTCAACGGGCGCCGCTCGGCCACGGGACGGACCAGCGGGGCGGCCGCCTTCCGGACCGCGGCGCCGCCCTGAATCTCCAGCCACGGGCTGTTCAGGACCAGCTGGCTGACCAGCTCCGGGAACCGTTTGGCCCACAATGCGGCGATGAGCCCGCCCGTGGAATGGCCCATGAGGATCACCGGGACGGGGGAGCCGCCACCGTCAGGGGCGGAAGATGCGATCACGCCGTGTGCCGCGCGGATCTCATCAAAGTAGTCGGCCAGGTCGTCGGCATAGCCGCCCAGTTCGGCATCGACCAGGCTGCGGCCGTGGTTATGCAGGTCAAGGGCATAGAAGTCGTAGCCGTGGCCGGTATAAAACTCCGCAAGCCCCGTGTTGTAAAAGTAGTCGCTCCAGCCGTGGATGTAGAGAACTGGGCGGGTGGGTGTGGGACGTGGGCCGGCGGGCCGGTGGTGCACCACCGTGGCGCGGCGCGGCGTACCATCGGGGCGCGGCACCTCCAAGGTCATGGCGGCGTAGTCCGGGCCAAGAATGTCGGGGCGCCAGGTGCCGGCTCGCGCCGTCATGAGGCGGCACCGGCGGCGCAGCGTCCGGCCGTTCGCCCGGAAAACAGGCAGCCGCCCAGGAATGTCCCTTCCAGTGACCGATACCCGTGCAAGCCGCCACCGCCAAATCCGGCAGCCTCACCGGCGGCAAACAGGCCCGGGATGGGGGCGCCGTCGGAATCCAGCACACGGGCGGAGAGATCGGTTTGCAGCCCGCCCAGGCTCTTGCGCGTCAGGGTGGAAAGCCGCACGGCAATCAAGGGGCCGTGCTCTGGGGCGGCCATGGCGTGCGGGGGAACCACGCGCATGAGCTTGTCCGTGGCGAAGCGGCGGGCCTCACGGATAGCGTTGATCTGGGTGTCCTTGCCCAGGCCGCTGAGGACCTGCCGGTCCCGGGCCGCCAGTGTCTCGTGCAGGCCGTTGGGGTCGATCAGCTCCTCACCGATGAGCGCGTTCATCTTCTCCGCCAATTCGCGGGCCGTGCCTGCCTGTAGGAAGTCAACGCCGCGGTCAAGGAATTTTTGCACCGGACCCGGGGCGCCGGGCAGGGCGCGCTTGGCCAGCAGCTTCACGTCCCGGCCCGTGAGGTCCGGGTTTTGTTCCGAACCCGAGAGGGCGAACTCCTTGCTGATGATGGTTTTGTTCAGGACAAACCAGGAGTGCTCGTGCCCCGTGGTGCCCAGGTGGCGCAGCGTGCCGAGCGAGTCGAAGCCCGGGAACAAGGGAACGGGCAGCCGGCGGCCGGTGGCGTCCAGCCATAACGGGGAGGGTCCGGAGAGAATGCGGATGCCGTGGTTGGGCCACACGGGATCGGGGTTGTGGATGCCTTCGGGGTAGTGCCACATGCGGTCGGTGTTCACCAAGGAGCCGCCGGCACCGGCCACGGCTTGTTGGAACTCCCCGTCCACCGAAGCGGGAACACCCGTGAGCATGTAACCGGGACTATTGCCCCCGGGCCACTGTTCGCGCACCATGGCGTGGTTGCCGCCAATGCCGCCGGTCGTGACGATGACGGCGCCGCCGGCCGCCATGAAATCCCCCGCCACGTCACGGCTGCTCGCCACACCCCGCTCGGCGTCGGACGCGGCCAGCACGTGGCCGCGCACACCCGTGACCGCGCCGGCGTCGAACACCAGCTCGGTGGCCCGGTGGCGGAACGCGTACCTCACCCGGCCGGCGGCAACGCCCTCGGCAATTTTGGCGATGAACGGCTCCAGGATGCCCGGGCCCGTGCCCCAGACCACATGGAAACGGGGCACGGAGTTGCCGTGGCCTTCGGCGTCGTAACCGCCGCGCTCGGCCCACTGGACCAGGGGGAAGAACCGCACGCCCAAGGCATGCAGCCATGGGCGCTTTTCGCCGGCGGCAAAGTTGACATAGGCCTCGGCCCAGCGGCGGGCCCAGACGTCCTCGGGGCGGTCAAAGGCGGCCGAACCCATCCAATCGCCCATGGCCAGCTCCACGGAGTCCTTCACTCCCAGGTGGCGTTGTTCGGGGGAGTCCACCAGGAACAGCCCGCCAAAGGACCAGTGCGCCTGACCGCCCAGCGACGCCTCCGGTTCCTGGTCAAGGATCAGCACCGTCCGTCCGGCGTTGTAGGCCTCCGCCGCGCTGACCAGCCCGGACAGTCCCGCCCCCACCACAACCACATCCGCCTGCAGTTGCGTTTGTGCTCCATTGCTTTCCATGTCGCCATGCTAGCCGCAGTAGGGCGCGCACCCCACCATAAACCGGGACAAGCGTTTTGCAGTTGGGCCGCCAAGACGGAAAACTAGAGACATGCGACTTTATCCCACCTTTTTCCGGCTCTGTTTCTCCTGGATGGACGCCGAACGGGCGCACAAGATCGGGTTCACCCTGATCAAGACCGCCCATTCCGTGGGTGCCGGTGCCGTGCTGCGCCGCATGGTCGCCCCGCCGACGTCCCTGCAAACCGCTGCCTTTGGCCTGACGTTCCCCTCACCCTTCGGTTTGGCTGCCGGCTTCGACAAGGAGGGCCTGGGCATCAATGCGCTGGCCAACCTGGGCTTCGGCCACGTGGAGGTCGGCACCATCACCGGCCAGTCCCAGCCCGGCAACCCGCAGCCGCGGCTCTTTCGCCTCGTGGCTGACCGTGCCGTCATCAACAGGATGGGCTTTAACAACGACGGCGCCGCCGCCGTGGCGCCCCGCCTGGCCAAGGCGTTGACCGAGTTGGGCAAAAACTATGGGGTGGTCCGCCCGATTGTGGGCGTGAACATTGGCAAGACCAAGCTCGTGGAACTTGAAGACGCCCTCGACGACTACCTCATCAGTGCCCGCACCCTGGCGCCTTCCGCAGACTACATGGTGGTCAACGTCAGCTCGCCCAACACTCCGGGCCTGCGCCTGTTGCAGAACGTGGAAACGCTCCGGCCCCTGCTGGCCGGCGTCCGCGAGGCGGCGGACAAGGCCGCCGGGCGGCACGTGCCCCTGCTGGTCAAGATTGCCCCGGACCTCTCGGATGAGGACGTGGCGGAAGTGGCCGCACTCGCCTTGGAGATGAAGCTGGACGGCATCATCGCCACCAACACCACCATCAGCCGCGACGGCCTGGCCAGTCCGGCAGCCATGGTCGAGGAAAAGGGTGCCGGCGGACTCTCCGGCGCGCCTTTGAAGGCCCGCTCGCTGGCGGTTTTGCGCCAGCTCAAGGCAGCCGTTGGCGATGAGCTGACGCTGGTCTCCGTGGGCGGCGTGGAAACCGGCGCAGAAGTGCAGGAACGGCTCGACGCCGGCGCCACCCTGGTCCAGGGTTACACGGCATTCCTCTACGAGGGTCCCTTCTGGGTTTCCCGCATCAACAAGGAACTGGCGGCCCTGCGCAAGTAGCTCCCGTGGGAGCGGGTGCCGGAGCTCTCCGTGGTTGCCTTCCGGGGCAGGACCGTCATTTTTCCGGCGACTATCCGACACCACGGCCGCGGGCGGCCTTAGGCGTCTCCTTTACGTCGCCTACAAAAAATGCCGGCTCCTGCCCCTGTGCCCACTCCAAGACGGCTGGCCACGGCGTCCCTACGCGACGCGGGTGGGCGGGCTGACCGTCTTGGCGGGGTCGTTGATGATGCTCGGGGCCAGGGCGGTGTCGATGGCGGCCATGAGTTCGGCCGGGATCTTCACGCCCGAGGCGGCAACGTTTTCCGCCACCTGTTCGGGCCGTGACGCGCCGACCAGTGCGGTGGCGACGTTGTCGTTTTGCAGCACCCACGCGATGGCCAGCTGGGACATCTTCAAGCCCAGCTCGTCGGCGATCGGCTTGAGCTTTTGCACGTTCGTGAGGATGTCGTCGTTGAGGTAGGCGCCAATCATGTTCTTGCCGCCGTGCTCATCCGTGGCGCGCGATCCCGCGGGGGCGGGCTGACCCGGCAGGTATTTGCCGGACAGTACGCCCTGAGCCATGGGGGACCAGACCACCTGGGACATGCCCAGTTCCTTCGCGGCGGGGATGACCTCGGGCTCGATCACGCGCCACAGGGCCGAGTACTGGGGCTGGTTGGAGACCAGCGCAAAACCGGCTTCACGGGCCAGTGCCTGACCGTCCCGCAGCTGCTGGGCGCTCCATTCACTGACGCCAATGTACAGCGCCTTGCCCTGGCGGAGAACATCGGCAAAGGCGCCAATGGTTTCTTCGAGGGGGGTTTCGTAGTCGAAGCGGTGCGCCTGGTAGAGGTCCACGTAGTCCATGTCCAAGCGCCGCAGCGAGTTGTTGATGCCCTCCATGATGTGTTTGCGTGACAGTCCGGTGTCGTTGGGCCCTTTGGGTCCCACGGGCCAGTACACCTTCGTGAACACTTCCAGGGACTCGCGGCGTTCCGAGGACAGGGCCGCCCCGAGGACTTCCTCGGCTGCCCCGTTCGCGTAGGCGTCGGCCGTGTCAAAGGTGGTGATGCCGGCGTCGAGCGCGGCCCGCACACAGGCGGTGGCGACGTCGTTCTCCACCTGGGACCCGTGGGTAAGCCAGTTGCCGTAGGTGATTTCGGTGATCTTCAGGCCGGAACGGCCAAGGTATCTGTAGTCCATGGCCCCCAGCCTAGTGCGGAGGCCAGCAGGTGCCAGCCACCCCACGTCGCGGATGTGCTTAAAGCACGACGCCGGCCGCCTCAGCAGGGGAGGGGACCGGCGTCGTTCGGGCAGATGGTCAGCTGGGCCATTCCCCGCGCTTGACCATGGGCTTGGGCAGGCGCAGGCGGCGGAACTGCAGTGACCGCATGGTGCCGTACCAGATGACGCCCGGGTCGACGCTGCCGAACTTCTCGGCAATCTTTCGCTTGAGCTTGCGGGACATGAACCAGGCGTCGATGACCACGCCGGCCACCATGACCCAGAAGAGGCCGAAAATCAGGACCGGGGCGTTGCTGGCCGAGCCGTCGGCATTTCGTGTCGGGATCACAACGGTCAGCACCACGATCGCCAGGGCCACGAACATGACATATTCGCCGAGGCTGAAGCGGGCGTCCACGTAGTCGCGGGCGTAGCGTTTCTGCGGGCCCTTGTCGCGGACCGGCAGGAAGCGTTCCTCACCGGTGTCCAGGGCCCGGCGCATCCTGGCCTGCTCCTCGCGGCGGGCGTCACGGGCAGCCACCTTGGCGGCAGCCCGGTCGTTGGGCACCAGGGGGCGCTTGCGTGCCTCTTCCTGGGCTTTACGAGACGGCGTGGGCACACCCTTTGCCGACTGCGGGTCCCTGTGGAACCGGTCGGCCGAATCGGCGGGGGCAGGCGCAGCCTGCGGGGCGGGGGCTTGATCTTTCTTTCGTCCAAACACCCGTTCAGAATACCTTGTCGCGGGCGGCAACCTTGACCGCATGCCGGGGGTGCGGCGGTAATGTTGCGTCCATGACTGATCAGAACTCCTTACCGTCCGCGCCCTTGGGGGCCGGAGTGCCCGTTGCCGCACTGCGCGGCAGCGTTTCCCGCAACTTTTCAACCACCGTCGCGGAACTCGTGAACTTGGTGGCAATCCCCGGCATCGCCTGGGACGCGTTCGACGCTTCCCAGCTGGATCGCAGCGCGGAGGCCGTGGCCGCCCTAATCAGCACCACCGGCCTGGAAGACGTCCAGATCCTGCGCGTCAACAAGGACGACGGCACGCCGGGAGGGCCGGCCGTCGTCGCCCGCAAACCGGCGGCACAGGGCTATCCAACCGTGGTGTTGTACGCGCACCACGACGTCCAGCCGCCGGCCGATCTTTCCCTGTGGGAATCGGAGCCGTTTACGGCTGTGGAACGCGATGGGCGGCTGTACGGGCGCGGCGCCGCGGACGACAAGGCGGGCATCATGGCGCACATTGCTTCCATGCGCGCGCTGAACGAGGTGCTGGGCGCCGACTTCGGCCTTGGTGTCACATTCTTCATCGAGGGAGAGGAGGAGGCCGGTTCTCCCACGTTCCGCTCCTTCCTGGAAACCCACCATGCACTGCTCGCCGGGGACGTCATCGTGGTCGCCGACTCCTCGAACTGGAAGGTGGGGGTTCCCGCCCTGACCACCAGCCTGCGTGGACTGGTCGACGGCACAGTGGAGGTGCGGGTGCTGGACCATGCCGTCCACTCCGGCATGTTCGGCGGCCCCATCCTGGACGCACCCACCCTGCTGGCCCGGCTCATTGCCACGTTCCACGACGACGCCGGCTCCGTCGCCATCGAGGGCCTGGCAAGCAGCGAGCATGCCGAACTGGACTATCCGGAGGAGACGTACCGCAGCGACGCCGCCGTGCTCGACGGCGTCAGGCTGGCCGGGACCGGCAGCATCACCTCACGCCTGTGGGACAAGCCGGCGCTTTCCATCATCGGCATGGACATCCCGTCGGTCGCCATGAGCTCCAATACGCTCCTTCCCGCGGCGCGGGCCAAGTTCAGCCTGCGCCTTGCACCCGGGCAGTCGCCGGAGGCGGCCATGGCGGCCGTCGACGCGCATGTGCAAAAGCATGCCCCGTTTGGCGCCCGGGTCACTTTTACCCCGGGCGAGGCGGGGCAGGCATTCGCCACCGACACCAGCACCCCGGCGGCGCAGACGGCGCTGTGGGCGCTGGGGGAGTCCTGGGGCGTGCCGGCCGTGGAAAGCGGCATGGGCGGCTCCATTCCCTTCATTGCCGACCTCAACGAAGTGTTCCCCGACGCGGCGATCCTTGTCACGGGCGTGGAAGACCCGGATTCACGGGCACACAGTGCCAATGAGTCCTTGCACCTGGAAGATTTTGAAAAAGCCATCACGGCGCAGGCACTGCTCCTGGCGGCCATGAACAAGGCCAGCTAGGGGAGCACACGGCGAGTCCATGGCGGTGGGGAACACATTCCCCGTCGCCATGGTTTGCATAGTTAGCGCCTCTGCCGGGCCCGAAGTAGCATGTACATGTACCCCACGTAAGGAATTGCCATGACTGCAAATGTCCACGAAGAAACCACCACCGCCGTTGACGCCTCTGAACTGCCCGCCCACGGCGTGCTCATCAGCGACGTTGCCGCCGGCAAGGTCCGCAGCCTGCTGGAACAAGAAGGCCGCACCGATCTGCGCCTGCGCGTTGCCGTCCAGCCCGGCGGCTGCTCCGGCCTGATCTACCAGCTCTACTTCGACGAGCGCCTGCTCGACGGCGACGCTGTCCGCGACTTTGACGGCGTCGAAGTTGTCATCGACAAGATGAGTGTGCCGTACCTCGACGGAGCCAGCATTGACTTTGAGGACACCATCTCAAAGCAGGGCTTCACCATCGACAACCCCAACGCCGGCGGCTCGTGCGCCTGCGGCGACTCGTTCCACTAACCGTTCGTTTATTCCCGGTGTAGGGCCACTCGGCAGGATTTTCACAAGTCGTGTCGACGCACGGTGGGTTTAGTACGTATTTTGAGTGCTCTAGCGGTAAGCTCTACATCGAGTAGTAAAACCCATTTCGCACCTGTGGCGCATCAGTCGCACGGAGCAGAGTAACAAGAGGAAGGGCCGTCTGTGAGTTCGCAGGACCGAACCGGCAGCCGACGCGCAAAACTCATCCCGATTACGGGTTTGGGCATTGCCGGAGCGTTAGCTTTGTCTGGATGTACGGCAGAGAGTAAGAATGGCTGGTTGCCATCCACCCGTGACACCACCAATCACACGGCGGGGATCATTGACCTGTGGGTCAATTCCTGGATCACGGTGCTGATCATCGGCCTGATTACGTGGGCACTGATCATTTGGTGCATCATTGCCTACCGGCGTCGCAAGGGTGCCACCGGTTTCCCGCGCCAGACCAGTTACAACCTCCCGTTGGAGGTTTTTTATGTGTTGGTACCGCTTTTCATGGTGTTGGTGTTCTTCCACTTCACCGATGTAGAGCAGAAGTCCATCAACGCCCGCGTGGACAACCCCGACGTCACCATCGACGTCCGGGCCAAGCAGTGGTCGTGGGACTTCAACTATGTAAAGGGCAATGACGTCAAGGACGCCGTGTATGACGTCGGTGTGCAGGCCCAGTTGGACGGAAAGCCGTTCAACAAGGACACCCTCCCGACGCTTTACCTGCCCGTCAACCGCAGCGTTGAGCTTCAGCTCAACGCCCGCGACGTCATCCACTCCTTCTGGGTTCCGGCATTCCTGGACAAGAAGGACATGTTGCCCGGCAAGACAAACTTCATGACCCTGACCCCGACGGCCCTGGGCACGTACGACGGCAAGTGTGCGGAACTGTGTGGCGAATACCACTCCGAGATGCTCTTCCGGGTCAAGGTAGTCACGCAGGCCGAGTTTGATGCCCACCTTGCGGCTTTGCAGGCAAAGGGCCAAACCGGTTCCTTGGGTGCCGAGTATGACCGCAATCCGAATCTGAATCAGAAGTAGGGGGAAGAGGAAAGTGTCTACACTCGAGTACTCGGCGACCGGAGTTTCTTCGGCTGCACCTAGGGTGGTTCCCGTGTCCAAGGGACGCATTGTCGTCAACTGGATCACCTCAACCGACCACAAGACGATCGGGTACATGTACCTGATCGCCTCATTCATCTTCTTCTGCCTGGGTGGCGTCATGGCGCTGATCATCCGTGCGGAGCTGTTTGAGCCCGGTATGCAGATCCTGCAGACCAAGGACCAGTACAACCAGCTGTTCACCATGCACGGCACCATCATGTTGCTGATGTTTGCAACGCCGCTGTTTGCCGGCTTTGCCAACGTCATCATGCCGTTGCAGATTGGCGCCCCCGACGTTGCCTTCCCGCGACTGAACGCCTTGGCTTTCTGGTTCTTCCTCTTTGGCAGCACCATCGCCGTCTCCGGCTTCATCACCCCCCAGGGTGCTGCATCCTTCGGTTGGTTCGCGTGTGCGCCGCTGTCGAACACCACCTACAGCCCCGGTATCG